>NZ_JBSQBN010000114.1:0-14661 GCF_053850585.1 Shewanella sp. A22 | reverse complement strand
TCAAAGTCCTTTATGCTTCGTTAGATGCTTTCAAAATAGAATCACTATTCGCTTCAATCATCTGCCTTGCCTACAGCACTTTGAACTCCCGCTGAAAGATCACATATTTAATAGGATTGGTATTAATTCAACGCAGTTAGAAAGACAAAGGACTGCTTGAAAGGCGTTTGTTATTCAGAGTTCAGGTTATCTAGCGAGTTATCGACAGGTTTATTCGTTAATCCGCCCACCATATCGTCCTCTGCAACACGCCGTAAACCCATCCATGGGGGCTTGACGAAAACATCCTGTTTTCAACAGCTGCAGATGCCAACATGGTTAGCTTATCCTACGGCTAATTTTGCAGCTTCATGCCACATAGCATCAGGCATGGGAGTCATTAACTTCCATGTTATATTCATAGGCTGCGCCCCAGAGTGTTCTATGTAAACCGCTTCGCCAAAATTGACAAAACCCATGGTGCGGCCGTTTTCATCTTTAGCTTGTTCACGCACAAACAAAATCAATTTACGGCCCATTTTTTCATGCTCGATATAGCTTAAACCTCTGCCATATTCGGGTCTCGCACTATTTTGAGATTGCCAATGGAATAGCGATTCATTAATTGCGTAGTCATGGAACATGGTCGTTGGTGAAAATTGTTTGACTGACTTTTTCAAGGTCACAAACAGTAATTCAACGTTAAGATCGTTAAGGACTAAAACGCCTTCCCTTGCGGTTGATTTTCTGTCAAAAGAACTTGCACCACTGGCGGCGAGTATTTGTTCCCTGGTATATCTTGAATGCATTTTTAAGGTAGGTATTGAAGGGATGTGCATTTCAAGTTCGCTATGATGAATTCGATCTATAAGTAACGATATAACATCAAGCAGTTCTGCTTGTAATTGAGTATGTCTCAACGCAGCTAAACTTTGCTTAAGGCTAGAAAAACCTAGCTCGGTTCCTGACTTATCCCAAAAATTATAGTGGCACATTAATGCAAATTGGCACTGGGTCGCATCCATATCATCGAAACTGAAGTTATCGATAATTAGCTGCTTTAAAAACTGCAAATATGAAATGGAATTGCAGCCGAGCAAATGATAATTTATCGCACGGTAGTAGGCTTTAGCTAGAATTACGTTTAAATTTGGCTCATTAATTTGATTATTATTTGCACTACCAACCAATTCTAACCAACTCATTTTTAGCTTATAAATGTCTTCTAAATTAACATTAGGATTAAAGCGCAGAAAATTAGATAGGGTTAAGGTTAGCGTACTTTGGTGCTCAAAATTATTAATGAGCTGTCGTAATCGATTGGCATTCATCGTTGCACGACTAATATTTCTTAAAATCATTGCCTGAGTCTGTTCTTCAAGCTCAATTCGACACCCTAATGGTAAATGAGGGAAATCATTGATTATCTCATCTTTAATAGATTGATTTGTTTTACCAACCAGCGCCCTAAACTTTTGTGAAAAATCATATTCATCACGAGAATTACCCACAAAATCCAAAACTGTGCAGCACTGTTTATCATCCGTTAAACGCAATCCTCTTCCAAGCTGTTGTAAAAAGATTGTCAGGCTTTCTGTTGGACGCAAAAACAATAACGTATCAACTTCTGGAATATCTACGCCTTCATTAAAAATATCGACCACACACAAAATATGCACATGACCGCTAACTAGGCTTTGCCGCTTTTGTTGACGTTCATGACTATTGTCACTGGTGAGTACATCTGCACTAATACCGGCTAGGGTAAACTTACTCGCCATGTATTCGGCATGCTGTTTACTGACACAAAACGCCAAGGCTTTTATTTGATGAATGTCAGTGACCGTATCATTCAGGCTGCTAATAATGCGCATGACTCGCTGCTCATTATGAGTATAAAGATTGCTTAGCTCTGCGATATCATAGCGCCCTTGATGCCATTTTATTTTACGAAGGTCGGTATCATCATCAATAGCAAAATACTGAAAAGGACATAAATAGCGCTGATTGATTGCTTCGGGCAAACGGATTTCTGCCGCTATAACCCCACAAAAATCATCAAGGATATTTTGCCCATCATGACGCTCAGGCGTGGCAGTCAATCCTAATAAGATGCTAGGTGCGAAATGTTCTAACAATCCTCGGTAACTACTAGCAGCAATATGATGCACTTCATCTATCACAATATAATCATAAAAATCAGCGGTGAGCTGTAAGCTTGATAATTGCAGATTCAAGCTTTGTATCGAAGCAAACAAGTGCTGGTAGCTATGAGGCTTATGCTCAGCAACCCACAATTCACCAAACTGATTATTCTTCAATACACCACGATATGCAGACAAAGCTTGCTTAAGAATTTCTTGTCGATGGGCCACGAATAAGAAATTAGCTTCTGGATGCTGTTTATAAAAACGTGCAAAATCAAAAGCAGAAATAAGCGTTTTACCGGTGCCCGTTGCCGCAACTATTAGATTTTTATACCGCTGATGAATACTCCGTTCAACATTTAACTGCTCAAGAATCTCTCGCTGATGTGCAAAGGGTTTTATATCAAAATGAAAGGTGCAGCTTTCATTATAACTCCCTTTAGCCTCACGTAATGCTTCATGAAGCTTGTTTTTAGATTCTATATCGCCATCAAATAATTCAAATTCATTGGATTGCCAATATGACTCAAAAGTGTTGAGGGATTTATCGATTATGTGAGGAATTTCTTGGGTGGTTATTTTTAAATTCCATTCAAGGCCACTCGTCAACGCAGAATGCGATAAATTCGATGACCCAATATAACCAGTATGAAATCCTGTATTGCGCAAAAATAAATAAGATTTCGCATGCAGGCGCTCGCGCTTGGTGTTGTAACTCAATTTAACTTCGGTATTTGGAAGGCTTGCTAAAAACTCAACCGCTTTAGCATCCGTCGCCCCCATATAAGATGTCGTGATGACCCGCAGGGTTTTGCCACTTCGAGTGAATTCTTCAAGCTCATTTTTAAAAATCCGAATGCCTGCCCACTTAATAAAAGACACTAACCAATAAATTTTATCTGCTGAGCGGATCTCACGCTTTAATTCGGTGTCTAAAGAAATTCCGGCATTACTACCACAAAAAAGTTCGCTTTGGCTTAATCCTGTTAGCGGATAAATGGCTTTAGTAAACGCAGGAAAGTCCGTCGATATGGGATTTTTTTTATCAAATAGCGCTGTTAATATACGGCCTTTACTATCGAGTAAGTTTTCAGTAATCAATTGATCATCTTGAACATGATCTTTCAACCAAAGCACTAACTTATTTGCCAAGCCGATTTGCTCTGTGAGTTGATTGTCTCCGCTAGGGATTGCACCAATGGCACTCTCCATTATCTTGGTCAAAAATCTCGATAGCCAAACGCTGGCCTCAGCGCTTTCTAATGGCCGCTCACCTAAATAGAACACATCACGATTGATGCTTTTATCTATCAGTTGAGTAATAAGCTTTTCATAAATACCAACTTGTTCCATGTCAGATAGGCCTTTTGAAAGTGAAAACACTAAGAATATACCATAGCAATAAGTGCATATTACGACTAAGAATAATATTATTTATCAATAAAATGCTTACAGAACAACGATTAAATTAGCGCACCAACACATACCTTGTGCTTCTACCGCCCGCGCCGGTTTTGACCAAACATTGTTGTTCGACTAGTTGAGCTAAATGGCGGGTTGCGGTTGCGCGGCTGACTTTAGCCACTTTTTGATATTGGCTACTGCTGATCCCATCACTAAAATCACCATCAAGCAGCCGGTTAAGTACCTTAACTTGTTCTGTTGTTAACGCTGGAGTGAATAAGTGTTGGTCCACTCGAAGCCAAAATTGGATTTTAGCAGTGGTTTGCTCAATGCTATTAATAGCATGAGGCGAATAGCAAGTTAATGACATCTAAGCTGACTGATTTATCTGTATCACCACATCTTGCTAGCTCTAAACTAACGTTGAAAAGTAAAAAAACTTAGTTTGAAAAACTAAACTTTTACGGCAATGATTAACGTGTAAATAACAAAGCTTAAACTTTTATAGATAATAAAGTTTGAATAATGAACAAAATACGTCAATAATCAACGTATATTTAAGCCTAATCAAACCAGATGCGATAGTCGAACATGCTGAATACTAAAGCCAGAACACAACTACAGAATGCACTGCCTTTGGATATGGTAGCCACAAAACCATGGCTTGAAGCACAAGGGCTCAGCCTGCACTTTCTGGACAATGCTGTACGTAGCCGAACTTTAATTCCTCTTACCGCTGGGGTTTATGTAAGACTGGAGGCAAATCTATCCTGGAAAGGTCTTGTTGCTTCTGTACAACGTATGTCAGATAGTCCTATTCATGTGGGAGGCTTAACAGCGTTAGAGCTTGAGGGTTTGGGGCATTATGTGTCTATCGGCGATAAACCTAAAATACAGCTTTATTCTAATTCCGCATTACCTCGCTGGCTGGACAGAATCGATATTTCAGCAGAGTTTGAATGGCATGGCACAAAACGTATATGGCCAGAAACACTGATGCACAATAGTCAATATCTACGACAAAACACGTGGAGAGAATCACTCCCTCCGCTTTTTTATTCTTGTCCAGAAAAAGCGATTCTTGAGCTCTTAACAACAGTGCCCCAACACACTAGCTTTGAACACGCGGATCAAATTATGCAGGGGTTGAGCAATCTTTCACCACGTAAGTTGGATGTCTTACTTAAAGCCTGCTGCAGCATCAAAATTAAACGGCTGTTTCTTTGGCTGGCAAATAGACAACAACATGCCTGGCTTAAGTATCTGACACCTGAACAATATGACCTAGGCACAGGCAAGCGACTTATCGCACAAAACGGCAAACTAGAGCCAACTTGGCAAATCACTATACCCAAGGAGATGTAACCAAGATGGATAGAAAAAGCCATTATTATCGACAGGTCCAACTGTTACTACAAGTTATTCTCTTTGTTGCCCAGCACGATTGTTTTGCTCTTAAAGGAGGGACGGCAATCAATTTGTTTGTTCGTGACTTTCCAAGGCTTTCCGTTGATATTGATCTGGTATTCCTGCCCATGATGGCAAGGCAACAAGCCTTACTGACAATTAAAGAGAACTTAGATACATTAGCTTCATCCATCATAAACAGCATCGATAACACCCGCGTTATTCGTTCATACCAAGATAAAATTGATGCGCTACGTCTATTAGTAGAACGAAATGGTGTTCAAATTAAAATAGAGCTTTCTCCAGTTCTACGTGGGACGGTTTACGAGTCAAAACTCATTTCTGTAAATGAAGCTGTTGAAGATGAATTTGGTTTTGCTGAAATGGTAGTTGTGAGTTTTGCCGATCTGTATGCGGGTAAGATTTGTGCAGCGCTCGATCGCCAACATCCAAGAGATCTTTTCGACATAAAGCAATTACTTGATAACGAAGGACTTACCGATGAACTACGTAAAGCACTACTGGTATATATTATCAGTCACCCTCGTCCAATCGCCGAACTACTAAATCCTCATTTTAAAGACATCTCAGATGTGTATCGAGGTGAATTTATTAACATGGCTGAATACGATATCCCACAGACAGAGCTTGAGGCAGCACGGGAACAATTAGTGAAAATAATAAACATCTCGCTAACACGAGAAGAACGAACATTTTTATTGTCATTCAAAAACCGATCACCCAACTGGTCATTGCTTGGACTTTCCGGTGTTGAACAATTACCCGCCATACTTTGGAAGCAGAAAAATTTAACTAAGATGTCTCCAGATAAGCATGCATATGCTTATGACCGGCTTAAAAGAGTTCTTGCTGCCAAGCCCGCAACTCCAGTTTAATTTAAGCATTCAATTTGTGAAAATAGCAATTTATTTGCCTCACCATATGAGGCGAATAACATGGTTAATTGCCTCATGGCTCCTACTAGCAAGCTCGATAACACCTTGGCTGGCATTTCGGTATAATCATTTACTGATTCAATAACCTTCAATTTTTATCACTCAATGCGACTGTAATTAATGATATCCAAGCAGACTGAACTATCGACATCAGCACAAGCCACTAAGCCCAAACCCACTTTGACGAATGAGCTGGCTAATAAAGTATTTATTATCGGTTTGCCGCGTACCGGCACAACCAGTGTGAGTGTGGCCTTGCTTGAGCAAGGGTTAACGGTTGCCCACCAAGCCTTTACTAAGCAGGCGTTTATGTTGGCCGATGCTGTGTCTGATGCGCCGTGTTTTAGTGATTATCAGCAATTAGATACGCTATTCCCCAACGCTAAATTTGTCTATTTAGATAGGCCGCTAGATAAGTGGTTACCGTCGATGCAAATGCTATTGAGCAGAATGTTAGTACATTTAGATAAAGACAATGGTCGCTTTCATCCAATAATGAAACGCAGCTTTAATCATTGTTTTGATATATGGCAGGTTGAAGATGTGTTTGATGAAGAGCATTTAACGGCCTGTTATCAACGCCACCAGCAGCAAGTATTGAGCTATTTTGCAGGGCGAGATGACTTTATAACCATTGATATCAGCGTTGCAGGTAGCTTTGCTACCTTGCTGCAGTTTATTGATTTAGCTGGACCTGATACGGCCGAACTCCCGCAACTGAACTTTCCACCGTTAAACTTTCCACAATTAAACATGGGCCGCAATGTGGCCTGCTGGGATGAATATAAACACCCAAATAAAATTAGCGCTAATGCCTCTGGCCCAGATAAACGTAAGTTTTTTGATTATAAACTCGGTTAATTATTCTATCAGTAGACAGCTTATATTTGCCGCGTTTGTCTTGCTCACGAGCAGCTTATTCACAGAGTCGGACGCTATTGATGTAATACCAATCTCATTAAATATCTGGTCAGTTCACATATTTAATAGGATTGGTATAATAGGTTTATGGGTTTCAATTTATGCTTAAACCCAAAAACGACAGGGAGCAGATGTCCCGTCGCTTTTACAGTAAATAATTAACCCATTTAACGATTTATATTCAATGCTTTGCTAGGGCCCGTTGATCTTTGCTGGTTAAGTTTTGTTCGAGATAAAAACGTTTTAATCGAGGCGAGAGGATTGTTGCCTAGCAATCTAAGCTACTGTTACTTAAGGAAGAGGACTCAACAAAGAGTAAAACGTTTTTAGTCGAACCCTTCGGGCAGCGTTTGTTGGTCATTTTTACTGCATTATCGACTTTTTATGTAGAATAACGACACCACAAAGTCTCTTCTTTGTACAAATGACCAACAATTCGCTGCAAAAACAACCTTGAAAGATCAACAGGCCCTAGTTGAGGTGTTTAGCAACACTGCTCCATGGCAACCATTTAAATGATTGATTAGCACTTGGCATCCTATTACGACCATCTTGCACGACTAACATACCTTGTTGCCATGGGCCTGCCCCCACGGGTAAATGGGTTACGGCCAAACCATCAGTTTCAGCGCTGCCATCAACGCCCGCTTCCAGATTAACGCCAATTCTAAAACGACCCACTTGGGCATAAGGCGCAATACTTTGGTACACAAGATACGAGTTATTGCCCTGGCTCGACACCACTAACAAACTCTGATCTTTATCTTGATAAAGTGAAATACCTTCGACATCAGCAACTAACTCTTTACCTGTTTTAATAATCAGTTTACCTTTTTTGCTGCCGTTTGGTTTAGCATCAAAACGCCAAATACCCTGATCTTCTTCACCGATAAATAATGCATGTTGCACTTCATCAACAACACAACCTTCAACTTGGCTGGGGGTGTGAATATCTCTAACCAGTGTAATGGTAGGCTGCTGTTTATCCCAACCAACTTGGTATTGAGCAATACGACCAGACTTCTCGTTGGCAAATACATACAGATTTTGTTCATCTTGGTATAAACACATGCCATAGATATCAACCATGTCTGTCGCTTGATCAATATATTGGCTAATATGACCAGACTTGTTGATTTCATAAAAGGCGAGCGCATCATGGTCTCGTTGAGTGGCAACGGCGATATCACGTTGTTTCCCCCCAAGATTGACACCTTGCCTTAAATCGACATTGTTTATTCGTCCAGATGGCAGGGCTTGAACTTGTTCACCCAGCATATTAAAACTCAACAATCCCCATCGCTTGTTTGTGCCTAAAATAAGACTCTTCTCTGGCGTGGTTGGATGGATCCAAATAGCCGGATCGTCCATTGTGTCACCCACTCTGTCCGAAGGCGTACTTTCCACCCAAGCTGGGATTTCAACAATATGATCTGTCGAAGTTGTGATTGCCCCTAATGTTAAAGCCATGGCGCCCTCATTAGGCAAATCACTCAATACATAGGCATCGGATTTATCGTCAAATAATGCCACTGTTAAGGTTGTGCCTTGAAATGGCTGCCCAACACTAATACGCTGCGCTTTTTTGACCGGGACTGACCATTGCAGACCTTGTTGGTTGTGAATATCACCGTTTTTACTCACCGCCAACAATTGCCCATTAAAACTGGCGATGCCATTAAAGTCATTAGATGTAACAGGCCAAACGAGTTGTGCCTTTTGTTCGCCAAATGGACTTGCATCAATTTTCCAAACTCCAGCTTGATGTTCGAGGACATATAAATCATCGCCGATCATTGTGCAGTCGATACTACCAACAGGTACCGTTTGACTACGCATCATTCTTGGCGACCAAGTGTCTTGGCTAGCGAGTAGCCATTGTTCACTTTGGCCAGATTCGCTACCAAACCACGCATAGAGATAACCATCTTGTTTGCGAGGCTGCATACATATCCAAGTCACTTCAAAACCGAGTCTAGGTAATAAGGGATATTTGCTTACACGAATGTCATTAGCTTGATTGGCGTTATTTTTTGCTGTGCTGTTAATGGTTAGTTTTAACGGCTGAACACGATCTTCTCGGGTGTCGTAAGTTAACGCAGTTTGGCCATATTGCGCTAATAACTCAAATTCTCCATCAAGCAATAATGTCACTTCGGCAGTTTTTGGGTCTTCGAGGTTATGACTTAGCGGCTGACTATTTAACTGTGACTTGTCTACTGCCATTGAGGGAACTTGCATTAAGCCCTTATGTTCACTCACAAATAACCAGCTTTGATCTTGTATGGTTCCTTGTTGCTTCATAGAAAGAGGCACAATTTGACTGCCTTTGAAACCTTTTACCATCAGGGTATTTACTGCGTTCTTACCCGTAGTTTGATCTGATACCGCCTTGGTCGTATCAACTTTTCGCTCAGTAGTCTTGTTAGTATTTATATCCGTTTGCTCACAAGCGCTGGTAACTAACATCAGCGTCAGTAACCCTGTAAATATTGCAGCATTGGTTTTTCGACTCATGACGTTTAACACATTGGCGGTTAACTTTATCTTTGGCATTATATTCATCACTTTCATTATTAAGTTATATAAAATAGACTTACTATCAAATAGTTAGCAACTAATACGACTGGTCGTTCTAAAAGTTCACGTATTGCATGCCTAGCTGAAAGGTTTGGCCGTATTCTTCGTGTTGAGTGTTAAAAGCAGCATTTCCTGTGTAGCTGTAATAAGGCTCGTCGGTAATATTAATGGCTTTAAAGTACATGCTTAAACTCGTCGTAATATTGGCTTTGGCCACTAAATCCCACTGAATATGTGAGTCTTCATAAAGATCGTATCTAGCGTCATCTATTTCAGTGACTTCTTGTAAATATTCAGATTTATAAGCGGCCGATAACCATATGCTAGCGTAGACATTTTCATAACCTAACGAGAGATTAGCCGTTAAATCTGACTGACTTGGCATGGAAATGTCACGGGTTTTAGTTACTCCGCCATCAAACCAGCTAATTTGAGCTTTCGAGTCAGCATAGGTCACATTCGAGTTAACGACTAAACCATTAAAAGGCTCTGGCAAGAAGCTCAGCTCTTGCACGTAATTGAGCTCAACACCAAAAATATGGGCATCATTACCATTAATGTAAGTCGTTGCACTATTAAAATCTTGGTATTCACCTTGTCCGGCGATATCGGCTTCATAAATGAAGTTGTTAATGTCTTTGTAAAACACCCCCGCAGAGAGCAAACCGATATTGCCAAAATAGTGCTCGATGCCAAAGTCTAAGTTCATAGACTCCAGCGAATCGAGATCTGGATTACCAAAACTAGCGTCAACATCACCATCATCTTCTTCTAATAGATAACCCGGTGCCAACTGGCCAAAGCTTGGGCGAACCAAGGTGTTCGTCCACGCTGCGCGCATTAAGGTCTTATCGTTCATTTGATATTTAAAATGTAGTGCAGGTAACCAATGTTCTTCTTTCCGTTGATTTTCGACATTGATAAAATCACCACTTACGCCGTCAAAACCGTAACCTTTAGCGTCCCATTTATTTTGTTCAAAACGAAGGCCGGTGAGAATTCTCAGATTGTCGATGTCGATGTGACCCATGAGGTAAGCTGCATTCACATCTTCTGATATGTCAAAGTCGTTGATGGTTGATTCAATCTCGTCTTTATTGTTTTCCGCCTCAAGACTGTTCACTAAAGCCCAAATCGATCCCGTGTCAATGCTAGGGCCGAATCGTCCTAAATTATACTCGGGTTCTTTACCGCTATATTGGCTTAACGACAATGCTTCATCTGACACACCTTGCTCGTCAAAATCACTATAAATCCAAATATCTTCACGATTTGTCTTGTCTCGGCGGCTCAGTTTGGCACCGGTTTTAATCATTACCGGATAAGTGTTTAAAGTCAGTGAGCGACTTAAATCAAACTTAACATTATTGAGTGTGTCTTTGGCTTTGGAGTCCGCAACCTCAATTTCATCGAGTTCAAAAGTATCGGCTAGGTAATAGCTTTCAGGTGCGTTGATTTTCGGAACATGAGTATCTGTAAAGCCAATGTGTTCAATCTCAGTGGTAAAATCGGCACCCGCTATATTTAACGGTTTTTCTGCGCTAGCCGTGCTGTGACTGAGCTGATAATTAACCGTCCAAACATCAAAACGCGACTCTCCACCAAACACCATAGAAGTAATATTTCGATTTTCAGAGCGCGACTTTAAAGATCGTGTGGTTTTGCCTGTGGCTAACTCATCAACAGCCACACCAGGCTTCCATTTGGTACCGATAGCATTACGGGTTTCAGTGTCATCAAATTCACTATAAAGGGTACGAAAATAGAGATCGTGATCTTCGGTCAGGCGATAATCAAAGTTAATCCCCACCCCGAGACGTTCACGGTTAATGTCGTAGTTTCGTTGTTCTACTTTATCGAGTGTGGCGTTTGAATAACCTTCATCATCAAAGTCCCATTTGCCACCCGTCTCAACATTATCAGAACCAAAGTCTCGGTTATACCAACTAGCGGCAATGGCTACCCCTAATTTTTCGGCAAAGATATCACTATAGCTAGCCGCTATTTTAGGATTAGTTTGATCGGTTAATGTCTCTTGGCTAGCTTCGCCACTCAAGCTGAAATAACCTTCGTCGCGATCAAATGCAGATAAGCTTTTAACTTCAATCGCACCGCCTAATGAATCAGCATCCATATCTGGTGTTAAGGTTTTACTCACTTCAACAGATTGCAAAAGATCTGAAGGCACAACATCTAACGCTACTGCTCGACGGTCACTTTCAGGGGAAGGCAAACGCGTGCCGTTCATTGACACTGCGTTATAGTCTGGTGCCATACCTCGTACACGTACAAAACGGCCTTCTCCTTGATCGCGCTCAATTGAGAGTCCTGAGACGCGTTGTAGTGCTTCACTGATATTGCTATCTGGAAAATTACCAAGTACATCGGCACTAAGTACACTAAGTACGTTGTCAGCGCCTCGCTGACGGTTCATCGACTTACTTAGCGCCCCTTGTTGACCGACAATTAACACATGCTCCACATTAGCTCTGGCAAGATCAAGCTGCAGTGAAATGGTCTTATCATCCATCACTGTGATGCTTTGCTGTTGCGATGCAGCGCCTAAATAGTTAACGGTAACGGTATAGTCTCCAGCGGCCAATCCCACAAAAAAGAAGCGTCCATCACGCCCAGCTTGTTGGCTTAAGTTAAGTTCACTAATTTCTACCGTTGCGCCTTGTAATGGCTGTAAGGTTTTACTGTCACGGACGTGACCTTCCAATTTGCCGACAGCAAATGCTTGGCTACTTAATCCAGCGGCTAAAAGTGCAATCGAAATGGCCTTCAAAGGCGTATTAAATGACATGATGCTTTCCTAATTGGCAAATTGAATCAAAAGGTGTGTATCGAGTTGCGGCTAACTTAAGATACAAAAATGTCAGATTTGTGAACGATGCCTTCTGCGACGGCTCAAATAGGCCTGAAAATGGTTTTTTTTAAGATTTGTGAGCCAATATGACTCGTACAAAGCCAGTATTCTTTGCCTAATGCTCCCCCTTCAATAAGGCTTGACTGTCCACCAGCAAGAAATACATTGAATTCTCAAAATAAATACCCGTTCGATGAATAGTTAATGAGCTAATTTGACCTTTGCTCGAAGTCACACTGTTGTCATATTTGTCCGATAACGTTCAAATCAATTGTTCGTTTATTGGTATTGAAATGTCTTATCCCGTGAATCACATTAGATTGGTGCTTGCTTATGGCATAAGTCTTTTACTGGTGCTTTTACTGCCATTATTACTATGGAAAATTGCTGAGCCGAAACCCGCGGCAATAATTGATTGGCTCGACATAGTCACAGAAGGCACGCTTTTTTTAATGGCAATGTGCTGGTTAATGGTCATCTTATCGGCACGCCCTAGTGGCCGAGTAACCAATTTATTAATTTGGGGTTTAAGTAGCTATTGTCTGGGTTGTTATTTAGATCTTCTCGATGAAGTGTTTATTGTGGGTACCCTACCAGCGTACAACTTATTTGAAAAAATTCCGACGCCAGTAGGATTACTGTTACTGACGGTTGGTTTATGGCTGTGGCGTGACGAACAAGCGCTCGTCAATCGGCAGTTACAAACCCGCGAGCAATTTTATCGACAGCATCATTTAACCGACAGATTAACCTTATTAAATGATGCGAATGCCTTTGAACATCACTTGATTAACCAGCTATCTAAGGGGCAACAGTTGGGTTTAATCATGCTAGATATTGATCACTTTCAGGCAATTAATCAAAGCCGAGGAATGCGAGAAGGCGACCGATTATTATCCGATGTGGGACAATGGATTAGTTCTGAAATACGCAATCACGATTTAGTATGTCGTTATGCCGGAGACCGATTCGTGGTGTTAATTGTTGGCGCGCAACCTGCTTTCGTGTCGGTGATGTCTGAACAATTAACCCAGGGGATCCATAAACTGGGTTGCAGTGCCTGCTCAGTATCAATATTTCCACCGCCCACATTAATCAACTCGTTAACAGAACCTGCCGAGCAAACAAATGCCGTATCATTAAAATCGCAAGCCAAAGCCCAAGCGGCAATATTACTACAGGGACTTAACGATAAAATGTTAGCCCAAAAAGCCAAACGCGGCACGAACCGACAACAAAGCCATGCTTCAGAGACCATTGCCCCATGAGAGCGCTAGCCACTTGGCAAGACAAATGTATCGACAGTCATTTACTGGTCGCGAGTTTGTTGTCCTTGTTTAAGCAACGCGATTTGGATTGCCATAAGTTACTGCGTGGAACTAGTATTTTTATCGCGGATATTAGAAAACCAGAAACCAAAATTAGTCCGAAACAATTAAATCAGTTAATCGATAACGCCTTGCAAATTTGGCCCCATGGTGACCTAAGTTTTTTACTTGGGCAACAGTGGCTGCCCGCGCAGAGTGGTGTATTAACTGCGGGGGTATTCTGCGCAAAAAATCTAAATGAACTTGCGCAGTTTTGGTATCGATATCACTGGCTAACTCATCCGTGGCTTCAATGTTGGCACAAGCAAGGAAGTAGTCAATGGCACTTTCTACTCAGTTTTGATCTGGGATGTCATCAACATATACAGTTTTTTATCGAACTTAGCCTGTCGTCTTGGGTGGCCTGCTGTAAACAGCTTATGGGAGAAAGTTGGCAAGGCAGTGTGAGCTTTCCATATGCTACCCCTGATAACCTTGCCCAATACTATAAATATTTTGGCACCGATGTGAGTTTTGATGCGCCATTATGCCGCGTATCGATGCAAAAACACTTTATGGATAAATCACTACTATTTAATCCCGTCGGACATGGAGGGTTAATTAATCAACCTCGACATATCTTACGCAATTGCAGTCCTAGACTTGGGCTAGCCAGTGCTATTCGTATGCGATTAATGCATCACAGTGCAAATTTACCCGAAATGGCGACAGCTCTAGAAATGAGTCCAGCTACGCTAAAGCGACGCTTAGGTGAAATGGGGCTAACATTTGGTCAACTTGTCGACGAAACAAGACTCATTAAAGCATTATATTGCCTTGCAACGTCTCAGGATAATAACCAATCTTTAGCCGCTTCATTAGCCTTTAGCGACCCCAGTAATTTTAGGCGATCATTTAAACGTTGGACCGGACAATTACCGAGCTATTTTCGCTGTTGGTTAGCATAATACCAATCTCATTAAATATCTGGTCAGTTCAGAGTCTCTCAGGTTTTTCAATTCAAGGCACATTGATGTAGAAATGGTTGTTCCCTTTTAAATCGATGTAACACAGAAGTGGAATACCTGAGA
>NZ_JBSQBN010000113.1:0-14835 GCF_053850585.1 Shewanella sp. A22 | reverse complement strand
AGATGCTGGAGGTAGAGTAACGCAGGAGCTTGTTACCGAGGATCACTATTCGCTTCAATCATCTGCCTTGCCTACAGCACTTTGAACTCCCGCTGAAAGATCACATATTTAATAGGATTGGTATAATGACTATTCAGAGGCATCAACAGGTTGAAAGCTCACCTTTTGCAATGAAAATGCACCGCGAATATCACCTAGGCTAAAGTTGATCGCTTTATCATTCGGATACATTTTATTAATCAATGCGCTTACTTCTGGTTCAATATTTTTTCCATGGCAACCTAAACATAGCTGTTGAGTTGGTATGGCTTTCATATATCTAAACTGGGTTTTGCCGTTTTCAACAATATACTTACTGGCTATTATTGGCTTATCTGCAGGTTGCTGACCTGATGCATTAAGCTGATCAAATTGTTGTAATTGGCTTAACTCCCATTTATCTGGGGCATTTTGTGGATTACGCATGCGTAAACTGGTTCGCTTGAGTGTCCAGCCCTCTTTTGCGTTCTCGGCTGCAATGGCTGGTGCGACCGAATGACATACCGTCACAGCATGAGTTAACCCACCTTGCTTAATAGCGGCTTGTAGTTGATCTTTTAATGCTTGGCTAAATGCGCCAATGCGTTGATTGGCCTGTTGCTCAAGCGCTTGTTGTTCAGTTAACGGTTCGGCATGACAAATACCGCTAGTTATGGCTGCAACTACGAATAATGCACTGATTCTGCCCTTATTAAATACTGTTTTATTTTGTGTAGTTATTAACTTCATTATTCGTCATCCTCTTCTTCAAGTCGGGTTATTCCCATTAACTTCAGGGCATATTTCTCGTACATCGGTTCACTACTGCCGGTTTTCATTTTCAATAAAAAGTATTTTTCGAAGCCTATTTTTGCCAAATGAGCCCATTTGCCTTTTTTAAACCAAGACACATTCCTTGGTGCTATTTGCGGCATTGCCACAAACACGGCACCTGTGTCACCCATGTCAGCAATACAAATAGCATTCCAAGTTCCTTTACTTTTAGGTGGCGCATTTTCAACAATAATGCTGTGTAGGTTATGAGCAACGGCCGTCATCATAGATTCAATCATATAACCGGTTTTAGGCATTCCTGTTGCTACTGGAGTCGTTTCCGCCGGTGGAATAGCAACACAAACCCCTCCTGCAAAAATATTGTTAAATGTGGGCGATCTTTGATGCTCATCCGTTATGACAAACCCTTTTGCGTTACAGAGGCCGTCGACATTGGCTACGGCATCAATACCAGCAAAAGGTGGAATTAACATTGCGTGGTTAAAGGGTAAGGAGTGTGAAAAATCAACATTGCCTTTTCTATCGATTTCAGAAATATGCATGGTGGTCTGTTCGACATAGTCGACACTGGCGTTACATATCCATTTGATATCTCGTTGACGCAGTTCGGATTCAAGCATTGATTTTGAATCACCTACCCCACCTAAACCTAAATGGCCGATGTAGGGTTCACTCGTGACAAAATGAATAGGAACTTTGTTTCTGATCCCGGCATCACGTAATACTTTGTCTAATATAAATGCATATTCATACGCTGGGCCAAAACAGCTGGCGCCTTGGAATGCTCCCACGATAACGGGACCTGGGTTGGCTAGCAGTTTATCAACATCAACTTTGCAGGTTAATGCATGCTCTAACGTACAAATTGACTGGGTAAAATGTTCAGGCCCCGAACCTGGTATGGTGTTAAACGCCAATTTTGGCCCGGTTGCCACAACTAAATAATCATAGCTAATGACTTCATTTTCTGCGGTGATCAGGTGGTTTTTTTCTGCGTCAATTTGGCTAACACGAGCACATTTGAAGTCGATATCTTTTTTCGAAAAATGCTCCGCGATTGGAATTGATATTGCGTCTGGCTCTCGCCACCCCACGGCAATCCACGGGTTAGATGGCACAAAGCGAAAGTTATCATGCTCATTTACCATCAACACCTGATGTTCTTTACCTAATATATCCTTAATTTCATAGGCTGCAGGCATGCCACCTGTTCCTGCACCAAGCACAACAATCTTAGCCATTGTATATTCTCCCCATTAATATCTCCGTCGACTCAATACGGTCGTGAGACATATAACAAGATCAATACAAAGCTTGTGCCAGATCACACTAAAATGCTTTAATTGCATATAATCAGCAGCTTAAAATATATTGCAGTTTGTACAATGTGCATGCTAGGTTATCAAGTGACAAATATGGCATTACTGTGACATTAATTGCGTTAATTATGTCATTCTATAAGCTATCACCTGGATGTGTATATTAAGTGAGAATGATAAATGAATAACACCACCGTTGTGCAATCAATGATAAACGCGATTGATAAACCAGCCATATTCATTACCCCAGATTATGTTATCCATGCTGTTAATCAAGCCTATTTAGAAACCTATGACACCAATGTCATATTGGGTACAAGTCGCTGCCACCAAGTGTCTCACCATAGCGATGAACCCTGTGATAAGCATGGTGAAGAATGTCCTTTACAACAATGTCAAAGCACTACAAGAGCGGCCAATGCGGTGCATATTCATAGCACTGTGCACGGTAAGTCATATTGCGATATTTTAATGAAACCCATTAAAGATAACGTTGGTAATGTATTGGGTTTTTTAGAGATTTTAGATGCGATTGATTATGCATCGACAGAGTCAAAAAAAGGCACGATGGTGGGTCAGTCTGTACCCTTTAAGCAAATGCTCAATAGGATTAATCGCGCGTCTCAATCTACAATTTCTGTGCTGCTTCAAGGTGAAACAGGTGCCGGTAAAGAGTTAGTTGCCAAAGCGGTGCACCAAGCCAGTAGCCGAAAAGATAAGCCCTTCGTGGTGATTGAATGTACTGGGTTAAGTGAGAACCTATTTGAAAGTGAGCTATTTGGTTATGAAAAAGGCGCTTTTACAGGCGCAACGGCCAGCAAAAAAGGCCTGATTGAGATAGCTCATGGTGGCACCGTTTTTTTTGATGAGATTGGCGATGTGCCGATGAATATGCAAGTAAAATTGCTTAGATTATTAGAAACTCAATGCTATCGGGCTGTCGGTGGCTTAAAGCAAAAACGTTCGGACTTTAGGTTGGTCAGTGCAAGCCATAAAAACTTACTCGACTTGGTTGAAAAAGGTGAGTTTAGACGTGATTTATACTATCGCATCGCAGGTTTTCCCATTTACTTACCGTCGTTACGTGAGCGTCATGACGACATTCCTGGGCTGGTTAAACATTTTCTAAAGTATTCTGAGTACAAACATAAAAAATTTTCGATCAGCGCTTTAAATTTACTCAACCGTTATACTTTTCCTGGTAATATTCGCGAGTTAAAAAATATCATTGAACAATCGGCATTGATTGCCAATGAAGATATTATCCACAGCAGTGACTTACCCGAAAGCGTGCTACCGCAACACAGGTTAGCAGATGAAACCGTGGTAGCTAAAGCAGAACTGATGACTCTTGATGACATGGAGCGTATTTATCTTTCACAGGTATGCCAACAATATCAAGGTTCACCGGCTGAATTAGCGATCACACTTAATGTAAGTGTGCGTACTTTGTATCGCAAATTACAGCGCTATGGTTTAAAACTAAGCTAATTTTTTATGAGTCAACACTGACCACAACACATAAAAATGCCATGCGTTGTCATAACACCATTTTTATTACCGTTAACTTGGGGTAAAAGATGAAGGTATGCTAACCATCATCTAACACTCTCAAACTTATCATTTGTTTACTAAACAAGGCGAATTGACACGTCAATAGCGGGTCTACTGCAAGTTTTCTGGCATCACGCCATTAGCAAGACAAAGGACTGTTTGAGAGTCGTTTGTTATCCCTCATTCAGGTTTATCAATAATGCTGCATCATCGAATGCTTTTTATTGCCACAGCGTTTCATTGTCGTGGTTTCTGTGGTTAATTCAGGTCCTGACTCACAACACCGTTTGTGTGTCGCAGTTTCCGAACGGTTATGGCAGCCAGACTCGCCGTGGGCATGATCATGATTACAACAGCCACCATTGGCTTTTTTAGCAATATGATTCATTGACGGACGCCCCTGACTTGCCTCGGTAAATTCAACACAGTCGGCTAAATTAGCAGCAGCAAAATATTCTATTGCTGTGCGTCCATTTCTAGCATGAAATACGCTCAGTTGATGGCTTAATAATTTAGATAATAGTTGTTGGCCAATGTTGCGTACAATCACGCGATTGGCCCCATGTGCCAGTATTAAACTGACTAATTGCTGTTTTCCTTCACATCCTTCTGCTAACGCCGGATTGGCAAAGCGTCCGATCTCATGACCTTGATCGTTAATAATCAGGACACTGTCAGCGCGACTGAAGTGACTTGCAATATGTTCATCTTTCAAAGGTATGGCGGTAATCATTTTTTTTCCTCATGTGCATTTTGCATTAACAACGCTTTACCATTCGTTAAGCAGTCTATTAATTTAAAACGTGCAAGTTTTAGTACATTGGCTAATGTTTGACGCGACACGCCCATTTGAATAGCCGCTTGTTGTTGTTGCATTTTTAACAAGTCAACCAAACGCAGTGCTTCAAACTCGTCACTCTCCAATGAAATGTATTTAAGTTTGTCCAAAGGGATACCATTGGGTTTAAAACAATTTTTTGCAGGAGTCCCACAAATTGTTCGCTGAATCTTAGGTCTTGACATAATCAACTCACAATTTTAATTGGCATATGCTATTTATACGCTATTAATTGGCATATGCCAACTAAAAGTTGTATTTTGTGATCGATGCATTGTTTATCTAGATTTGATTTCTATATGAACCAATAACTAATACCAATCCTATTAAATATGTGATCTTTCAGCGGGAGTTCAAAGTGCTGTAGGCAAGGCTGGTGATTGAAGCGAATAGTGGTTCTCGGTAACAAGCTCCTGCGTTACTCTACCTCCAGCATCTGACCGCCATGGATGGTGGGAATGTGTTATTTTTTATGGAAAAAAATAGACCATGCAGCCGTATTTTGAAAGCATCTAACGAAGCATAAAGGACTTTAAAACCCGCCAGAATGGAGTCTCTCAGGTATTCCACTTCTGTGTTACATCGATTTAAAAGGCAACAACCATTTCTACATCAATGTGCCTTGAATTGAAAAACCTGAGAGACTCTGAACTGACCAGATATTTAATGGAATTGGTATAAAACGTGCTTGATATGTAGGAGGGAATTACAAATGTTATTGAATGTTAGGCAATTAACATTTTATTCCAGGTAAACATTTCCATTGGGTGGAGTATTGAGGAGTAAGGAGATCTCGGCGCATGGCCCACTTTTGCTGTATTCCCTGCGCAGCAAGAAACACGGTATCGCGTCCATATCGCTGGTTAATACCATCTAATGTATGCATTAAGTCATCATTAACTTTAGGGGGGCTGAATAAATCAAGCTGAAAATGCTTTTCGCTGGCTAAATCTACCAAACCCACACCGATTTTGTAATAACGCACACCTTGTTGAAACAGTTTTGGCGCAGCTTCTGTCATGGCTTTGGTCAGTTCAACGGTACAATGGGTTGGACATGGAAAATGTACAATCACTTTCTCGCTCATTGGCCGATTGTCATGGGGCGAATTACTGGCAAACAACAACATGGTTTTGCAATGTGTGCCTTGCTGGCGTGCTTTAAGTGCTGCTATGGCAATATGTTTACTTAATGCTTGTAGTAGTGATTCATAGTCGGTAATACGTTCACCAACACTGCGGGTAGAGAAGATTTGCTTTTTATCTGCCCTCGCCTGATCCCATTGTTTACAAATATGACCATTTAGTTCGCGAACCGTATGTTCAATATCAATGGAAAACTGTTTTCTCGCCAATCTGGGCGGCATAGAGGCAAGATCAAATGCACTGCGAATATTCATTAACTCGAGCTTTTTACTAATACGTTTGCCTATTCCCCATACGTCGCCAACAGCAAGCTGGCGTAAAATATCTGTGCGTTGCTGTGTGGTCGCTATTACGCAAACACCTTGGTATCCTTGGATATTTTTAGCAGCGTGATTGGCTACCTTAGCCAACGTTAAGGTTTCGCCTATGCCAACACAAACAGGTAAACGTGCTTCTTTCCATACCGCTCGGCGTATGAGTTGACCTTGGGTATATAAACATTTAATTGCGGGATAACTGTGTTTAAAAGACAGAAAACTTTCATCGATAGAGTACACATGTTGCTCGGGAGCAAAACGTCCTATTATTGCCATCATTTTTGTCGACAAATCGGCATAGAGCTCATAATTAGATGAGCAGACTATGACATTGCGCTGAGCGCATAACGCTTTTACCTGAAAATAAGGTAAAAACTTTTCAATACCGGCCAATTTTGCTTGTCTATTAGCCGCCACAATACAACCATCGTTGTTGCTCAATACAATAACAGGTTTACCACGCCAGTCAGGACGAAACACCTGTTCCGCACTGCAATAAAAAGCATTAGCATCGACTAAGGCAAACATTTTCACCTACATTTTTGGCTAATAAATAGTGGGCTTTGACGATGACAACGAATTGAGCGAGTGACAACGCCTTCGATACTAAAATCGTCATGATCACAGATAGTAATAGGCAAATGCAGCTCATTTGACGACACTAACATTCTGCGCGGCATATCGAGAATTTTACACACAAACTCACCATTAAAATTAGCCACTATGACGTCACCACTTTTAGCTGTTTCATACCGATCGACAATCAATAAATCACCATCAAATATTCCGACTCCTTGCATCGACTCTCCTTGAGCTAAGCCAATAAATGTCGAACTTGGATGTTGAACTAACATATCATCAAGACTTAACTTTAATTGGAGATACTCGGCGGCAGGCGACTCAAAACCGGTAATACCAGCTCTGGCCGCAATAGGAATTACGCGCATACAATCACCTCGCACATTTACATAATACTGTATAAATTAACAGTATATATTAGCGCTAAATTTTGTTGGCGCAAGTTTATTCACGGTAAACACGACAGGTTTCGATTATGGGTCGACTGTGGGAGCGTTTATCTGGCTGTAATGCCAATCTTATTAAATATCTGTTCACAGCGCAGGAACTTGTTACCGAGCATCACTCTTGGCTTCAATCACCTGTCGTGCCTACAGCACTTTGGACGTAGTTTGCTTTAATAGGCTCGAGTAATCTTTCGTGTTCAATGCTGTCTTCGATAAGGGCTGTAAGGGAGGAACGATGCAGTAAATGAGCTAACACGTGAATATGTTCCAGCTGAAACCACGTTTGAAAGCGGTTCGATTCACAAGTCGATATTGCTGAACGGTGATTAATATTCCTAATACATGCAAGTAATGACTTAATTGTTAATGAAATAATTTGTTCAAGGTCAAATTACAATGTGGATGATTAGTCTACACTAATGATCAGTATAAGAATTAACCTAATCGATGTACGCCATAAACCAATAGCAGTCTTTCTACTTTTGCTCGGGGTCTAGTATGACACTCGCAACATTTCATATCGACATGCACGATGACAACTGCTTACTGAATATCGCAGGTGATTGGCAATTGGGTCTAGCACCGCTAGGGGCAGATATTTGTACCGCCCTCCCCAAGGATTGCCGCTCTGTTACGTTAGTTACCACTGAATTGTTACAGTGGGACTCAAGTCTCGCCATTGCCTTATTACAATTATCTCTTTGGTGTGAAAAAGAAAAACTGTCGTTAAACCTACAAGATTCCCCTGAAAGTTTACAGCAACTCATGCAACTCTCTACTGATGTGGCCGTTTATCAAGCGACAAATGATGATGCCATTGGCGGAATATGGCTGACATTACGGCAAGGATTGATTAAACAAGGTTTACAGGTTCACGATGGACTCGTGTTTGTTGGCAATAGTACATTAGCACTGGGCCGTTGGTTAAGAGGAAATGCCAGAACTCGCCGCAGTGATATTGTATTTTTTATCGAACAGGCTGGTCCCAAAGGACTGGGTATTGTCACCTTAATTAGTCTGTTAGTGGGAATGATTTTGGCCTATTTAGGTTCGGTACAGCTACGCCAATTAGGTGCCCAAGTGTATGTGGCAAATTTAGTGGCTATCGGGATGGTTCGTGAAATGGGAGCCCTGATGACAGGCGTTATTATGGCAGGTAGAACTGGAGCGGCTTACGCTGCGCAATTAGGCACTATGCAAGTGAATGAAGAGATTGATGCATTGCGGGTAATGGGTATTTCTACTATGGAATTTTTAGTGTTACCACGTTTATTAGCATTAGTATTTATTATGCCGCTGATGTGTATTTACTCCGATGTGATCGGCATGCTCGGTGGCGCAATTGTGGCGAATGGGATGGGGGTAAGTTACACCCAATATATTTTGCAAACTCAGGTCGCGATAGATTGGGTGGATATCTCAACGGGATTAATAAAAAGCGTTGTTTTTGGTTTTTTAATTGCCATTGCAGGTTGCCAAGCTGGACTGCTTTGTGGTCGAGACTCTAACGCAGTGGGGGTTGCCACAACCAATGCAGTGGTTAGAGCAATAGTCTTTCTCGTGGTGTCTGACGCTGCGCTTAATATTTTGTACGATAAACTAGGGATCTAATCATGATTGATGATGCCTTTATCAGTGTTCGTAACCTTTCCGTTGGCTACGGTAGTACCGAGGTACAACGACAACTGAATTTCGAGATTAACAAGAATGATATCTTTTTTGTCATTGGTGGCAGTGGTTGCGGCAAAACGACCTTACTTAAGTCAATGGTGGGACTGTTACCGCCACTTAAAGGCGAAGTTCTTTATCAAGGTCACAATTTTTATGAAGCAGATGAAGATGCACAGGTAGCCATGCTGAAAGATTGGGGCATCACCTTTCAAACAGGGGCGTTATTCTCGAGTATGTCGCTTGCCGAAAACGTCGCATTGCCTCTGCAACTGTATACCGACCTTTCTGAACGACAGATTGAAGAAGCCGTTGCCTATAAACTCGCATTAGTTGGTTTAGCTGGGTTTGAGCAGTTTTATCCAGCGGAATTAAGTGGCGGTATGCACAAACGCGCAGGATTGGCACGAGCGATTGCACTTGATCCTCAACTGTTATTTTTTGATGAGCCATCAGCGGGCTTAGATCCCATTAGCTCCATGCGTTTAGATCAGTTAATCGTACAGATTTGCCAAGCATTAGACTCGACAGTGATCATTGTGTCTCACGAACTGCCCAGCATATTGTCAATCGGGACCCGATGTGTATTTTTGGATAACCAAACCAATACGATGCTCGACTGCGGTGATCCAAGAGAATTAAAACGTAACAGTAGCCAACCTAGAGTCCGTCAATTTCTCAACCGTGCTGAAAAGTTGGAGATAATATGAGTAAAAGCCAGCGACTTCCTCTTGCTATTGGGGCCTTTATATTGGGTGCCATTGTATTAGTATTTATTGCTCTGTTATTCTTTTCTGGAGGACGGATTTTTGCCGAAAAAGCGCCTGTAGTCATGTACTTCAACAACTCAGTACAGGGGCTTCAAGTGGGTGCGCCGGTCAAGTTAAAAGGGGTGATAATAGGTGAAATAAGTGATATTAATATCGATTTCCCTAATGATAATAGCCAAGGTGTTACTGCTGCTGTACATGCCGATTTACTGCTAAAACGTATCAATCTAAAAGGCACTCAAGTTGGCGAAGAGTTTTTTTCACACGCCATTGATAACGGTTTACGGGCCCAATTGAATTATCTCAGTTTATTAACGGGGTTACTTTATGTTGAGTTAGATTTCTATCCTGGTACATCGGCAATGTTTCATGATGAAAAAAACGCATTATTGGAATTGCCGACCATTGCTAATGATTTTGAATCGCTGTCAAAAGACTTACAGTCGTTGAACCTCAAAAGTTTAGTTTCCAATATTGATAATTTAGCGCAAAAGCTCAGTGACATTGCGGCCAGTGGTAAAATACAGCAAGCGTTAGATAATTTTGACCGTGCCGCAACAGCCGTAAAAAATACCGCCGTTAATATTGATAGAACACAAGCAACATTGGGTAAAAATAGTACAGAAGTACTGGCAAAACTCGAAAGTTTACTTGCACAGCTAAATAAAGATGAACCCAAGCTGGTTGCGTCACTCAATCACAGTTTGGCCGCATTACGCGATACTTTAGTCAATGTTAATCAACTGACAACTCAGACTGGTGATGTGCTCAATCCCAATTCACCATTATTAATTGAATTAACAAATACATTGGAAGAAATTCACCGGACCGCTCGGGCATTGCGCAGTTTAAGTGAAACCTTGGATGAGCAACCAGAAGCCATCATTCGTGGCAAGAAGACCATACCATCGGGAGAATAATGTTATGGAAAAATATGGAATGCGATCAGTTTATTGGGGGATTTTTTTCATTGTGCTTAGCCTCATTAGCGGCTGCCAAAGCTCACCAACTAAACAATACTTTGTACTAACAGCCATACCCTCTCAAATGCTGCCCAGCAGTACCCCATTGCAGCGTAATATTGGTCTAGGGCCTGTCGGCGTGGCTGAGTATCTTAATTTTACTCAAATGGTATATCAGCTTGAAGATGGTAGCTTGCAGAGAATAAGCAATAGTTATTGGGCTGAGCCATTAGAACAAGGTATTGGCCGCGTTATGGCCATTAACTTAAGCCAAAACGATCACCGTCGAAATATTGTACTGTTTCCGTGGCAAGCAATAAATAGTCCTCAATATAGTATAAAAATCAAGGTTATTACTCTCAATAAAGATAGCAAGGTTGCAAAGCTAAATGTTAATTGGCAGCTCATAAACAATCCTACAAAACAAATATTGGCAACACAAAATTTCATTGCGGTAACAAAGGCTGGCTCTACTGCTGCGGAGTTAGTCAAAGCATACAGTAATTTATTAGCTCAGTTAGCTAAGGATATTGACCACTCGCTACAGCAACTGCCAGATTAAATAACTCATTAGTGGACACAGCATTGAGGTGGTAAAAAATAAATAGAAACAAAAGCTAAATGGTGCTGCATTAAGCATTGGTTGCACAAAATAACACCTCTGGTTTATCAATCTTACATATCAATGCCCTTACGTTACATTTTGACCTAATATTATGTTGACTAAAATTTGCTAACAATTGAACAGTTGACTATTACTGTCACTCTTTCAATATAACCTGCAAATAATACCAATCCTATTAAATATGTGATCTTTCAGCGGGAGTTCAAAGTGCTGTAGGCAAGGCAGATGATTGAAGCGAATAGTGATTCTATTTTGAAAGCATCTAACGAAGCATAAAGGACTTTGAAATCCGCCAGAATGGAGCCTCTCAGGTACTCCACTTCTGTGTTACATCGATTTAAAAGGCAACAACCATTTCTACATCAATGTGCCTTGAATTGAAAAAACTGAGAGACTCTGAACTGACCAGATATTTAATGGGATTGGTATAACAACATAAGGAACACGATAACAATGAACAAATCCTTAATTGCGATTGGATTAACAGCGGCACTGCTAAACGGTTGTGGCGTGTCGGATATACATAACACAAAAGCGGCAACCGTCCGTTCATCTACGGCTAAAGCTGAGTTAGGTACTTTTGGGGTGGATTTAACCGCGCGCAATGAAGCCGTTAAACCAGGCGATGACTTCTTTATGTACGCAAGTGGTACTTGGTATGACAACTTTGTTATGCCTGCTGACAAAACTCGTTACGGTGCATTTAATGCTTTAGCTGAGCGAAGTGAAAATCAAGTTAAAGCCATTATCGACGATATTGCCAGTCGTACCGACTTAACGGCCGAAGAACAACTTATTGCTAATTTTTATCATGCCTATATTGATACCGACACCATTAATAAGTTAGGTATCACGCCAATTAAAGACACCTTAGAGCAAATTGCTGCGATTAGCACAACTCAAGATTTAACCAAAGTATTTGGTGAAGCATGGCTTACAGGCACATCATCACCCATTTGGGGTGGCATGTGGTTTAATCGTTTAGATCCAGATCAATATGAAATGACTATTGGTGCTGGTGGTTTAGGCCTACCAGATCGCTCGTATTACCTCGAAGACAGTGAGCGTTTCGTTAATATCCGTAAGGCTTATGTTGAGCATATCGCTAACATGCTCGCTTTTGCTGGTATAAACGACGGTGAAAAACGTGCTCAAAGCATTTTAGCTCTGGAAACAAAAATTGCACAGGCACAATGGCCAAGAGAAAAGCGCCGTGACCGTGATTTAACCTTAAACCAAATCAAACGAGAAGATCTTGCTCAGCAATATCCAGGATTTGATTGGGATCTCTATTTTGCACAAACAGGTTACCAAGTGCCGAAACTAAATATTTCGCAGCCAGAACCGGTTAAAGCAATGATAGGCTTAATTAACCAACAACCACTCACTGTGTGGCAGGACTATTTAACCTTCCACACCATTAGTAATAATGCAGGGTTATTGTCAGAAGATATTTTTAATACTCATTTTGCTTTTTTTGGCAAAGAACTTACTGGACAAGAGCAACCTCGTCCACGCTGGAAACGTGCCGTGGAAGAAATGTCAGGAACTCAATCTCTCGGTTTCGCTATTGGTAAAGTGTATGTGTCGCGTTATTTCCCTGAGTCGTCTAAGCAAAAGATGGCAGAGTTAGTTAAGAACCTGCGCACAGCATTAGGTCAACGCATTGATGGTTTAGATTGGATGGGCGCAGAAACCAAGGTCAATGCCCATGCTAAGTTAGCAGCATTTAATCCTAAAATTGGCTACCCTGATGTGTGGCAACAATTTGATGGCTTAACCCTCACTAAAAATGATTTAGTGGGTGATATTAAGAATCTACGCCAATACTTCCAAGCCGATAGCGTAGCAAAAGAGCTGGAAAAAACGGACCGTAATCGTTGGGGGATGACACCGCAAACGGTCAATGCCTATTACAACAGCTCGTTTAATGAAATTGTCTTTCCTGCTGCTATTTTGCAACCGCCCTTTTTTGACCCTAACGCCGATGCTGCGGTTAACTATGGCAGTATCGGTGCCGTAATTGGTCACGAAATGGGCCATGGTTTTGATGATCAAGGTTCTAAGTCAGACGCGAACGGCATTCAGCGTAACTGGTGGACAGATGAAGATCGTGCCGCATTTGATGCTAAAGCCGATAAGCTCGCTGCGCAATATAACCAATATGAACCTATTCCTGAAAACTTTGTTAACGGCCGCAACAGTCTCGGAGAAAACATTGGCGATGTTGGCGGTTTATCAATGGCATACCATGCTTACAAATTAAGCTTAAACGGTAAAGAAGCCCCGGTGATAGATGGCGTTACTGGCGATCAACGTTTCTTTTTAGCTTGGGCTCAAGTGTGGAAAGAAAAACGTACCGAACAAAGTATGTTAACTCAGTTACGTGCAGGCACTCATGCACCAGGTCGTTACCGTGCCCTCGCCCCGCGTAATCACGATGCTTGGTATAAAGCCTTTGATGTTAAGCCTGGTGATAAGTTGTATTTACCAGAAGATCAGCGCGTACGTATTTGGTAGCTTTAGTGCGTAAATAGCTGCAATAATGTGCCTTGATTGCAAAAAAGCATCCGACACAAAAATGCTCGTCAGTTAACTGACGGGCATTTTTATCACTATCTATGCCAACACCTAAAATAATATCAGCAACCTTGTGGGTAATAGCGAGTAAAGACCTAGACAAACATTCGGATTGATTAATCAGTTACTGCTAATATCGTATGAACACTTTTCAAGGAGATTAACAATTTTCTCTTGATAAATTTTTACCGTAGAGAAACTTTGTATTTTTATAAATAAGTCCGAAGCAGTTTTTTAGATACACTGGCCGTCCAGAGCCAGCTCACATATTCTTTTATAAAGAGTCTTCAACGGCCTCAAGTTCAGAGTTGAATTTAACTATTTTCAAGTAAGGCTGCGGACTCATTTATGGACAGAAACGTTTTAGATCATTGAGTCTAATTGACTTGACATAGATTAGGAAAAGTATCTTAACTTATCCGCAAGTTCTAATTCGCTCCGCCCCTTAGGGATCCTCACTAATTTAGTTGACCGAGTCACATAATTAAATCCTGCAGCATCTTAATAGCTGACTGCCAATGGGAATTTAACAACTTCAACTTCCTATCTTTGCATGCCCTCAAGCCACCGGATCGAGCAATACTTTGGTAATCGCTTAAGCAGATCTCAGATTAAATATAAAAATATCCATGACAATTAAATGTACATGGGTATTAAATTTATATTTTACAGTTCTTTATCAATAATGTTCGATTATTGGCAGTTGATTAACTCGATTGTTTTTAAAGTCACCTATTTCCTCACCCTCATCGCCGTCAAGCGTGGTATACGCCTGTACAAATAAATTAAGTGAAAAATCAAGTGATGAATTATCAGAATACAGTGGACTTGCATCACGATTAAGACTGGCAGGCACCACAGTCAATTGTGTTACATCATCCATATTCCAGCTTGTGCCATCTTCAAAAGTAATCGAAGCTAGACTGTAATCACTATTGCCATTATTAATAAAATAGCCTTCAACAGTGACTTGATCTTCTGTGCCATTGACTTTAAGAACTAAGTCATCTTCAAGCCGGGAAGCACTGACTTGTGAACTCAAGATTCCCGGACCAAAAGACAATACATCCGTATTAGTTGCCCCAGTGTCATATGTTGTGGTTGAATTAGCCGGACACTTCAATAAAGGAATATAATAATGCCATTATTGAGGTGAATATGACTAAACGAATAAATAAACAATATCCAGATGATTTTAAAAAAGAAGCTGTCGCTTTGG
>NZ_JBSQBN010000112.1:0-14910 GCF_053850585.1 Shewanella sp. A22 | reverse complement strand
TAACGTACGACTGCATGGATGCTGGAGGTAGAGCAACGCAGGAGCAGTTGCCGACGACTGCATGGATGCTGGAGGTAGAGCAACGCAGGAGCAGTTGCCGACGACTGCATGGATGCTGGAGGTAGAGTAACGCAGGAGCAGTTGCCGAGAACAACTATTTCTTCAAAAGGCAGCCTCGAATACCTCACTGATAATTTTCGCTAAAAGAGCAAATTCTAATGCAGATTGGTATTAACTATTAAATCAGAGTATTGCGATATAACAAGCTAAAACGAAGTAACACTAGCAACGTCCTTTTACAGATAAAATAGGGTGGCCAATCCTAAGAAGGTAAAAAAACCGACCACGTCGGTCACGGTGGTCAGAATAACCGATCCAGATAACGCTGCATCTTGATTAAAACGTTGTAAGATCATTGGAACCATCACACCGGCAATTGCAGCAACAGCCATATTCACTAAAATAGCAAAGGCAATTACGACGCCCATTACCATATCGCTAAACCACCAACCAGCAATAATACCGATGACAATCGACCACAACAAGCCGTTGAGCGCACCAATACCGAGTTCGTTTTTCATCAACGACATCACGTTACCAGCTGAAATCTGACCCATTGCCATGCCACGGATCATTAATGTTAACGACTGGCTGCCAGCAATGCCCCCCATAGAGGCAACTATCGGCATCAATACGGCTAACGCAACCACTTGTGATAGCACATTCTCAAATAATCCAATGGTAGCAGAGGCTAAAAATGCCGTAAGCAAGTTAATCCCTAACCACACTGCACGCCGTTTTGCTCCCACCACAATAGGAGCGAATAAATCGTCGTGTTCATCCATACCAGCCGTTGCCATTAATTGCGCTTCGTAATGTTCACGCACTAAGGCTGTCGCGGTACGTAGTGTCATGCGACCAATAAGTATACCTTCTTCATCAATAACAGGTAATTCAAGCTCCCGGCTATGCTCAATGGCTTCTGCCGCTTCTATCAAGGATGAATCGGCAGAGATGACTCGGCTATCTTCCCATTTTAACGCCTGTAATTGAGTATCAAGATCGGCCGTTTTGAAAACATCATAACGCCGAACTGTCCCCAAATATTTATCATTGTTGTCCACTAAAAACAGGTGGTCATTACAATCTAAATCGATTCGACGAAAAAAGCGTTGTCCTTGCGCGACAGTAGAAGTAAGACTTAATGCCAACATCTGGTGATCAGCATAACGGCCAATTTCATTTTCAGAATATTGATCATACAGTTCAAAATGTTTACGTTGGCGTTCACCCATCTGTGCCAATGCACGATCGGTGATGTTATCGGGTAACGAATCACTCCACTCAATAAGGTCTTCAGGGCTTAATTGAGAAAAGAGTAAATCTAATTCCTCATCAGGCATTTTCTTAACAATGCCTAAACGAGGATCTGCGCGCATCAAGTTTAGAACGTCAACACGTTCTTCAACATCCACTTGCTGCCAACGTTCATAACGCTCATCAAGCGGTAACGATTCCAGCAATAAAGCAATCGTGCCAGGCTCTGCTTCAGTTAAAATATCACTGAACACGACCGCCTGTTCGTCACCTTCAACTTCTGTTAATAAATGTACTACCTGACTTACATCTGCTTGTGGTTGTGAACCTGCATCCACTTCATCTTCAGAGTTAAGTTCGTTCTTCAATTCATTCATAAGCCCGCCCTTAATTCTTGATAGTAAAATATGCGCAAACTATATTGAAATTAGTATTGATAAGCAAACAGATAAATTAAATTGCCCACAACTTAATTGCCAACCATTTATTTTTAGCATATAGTTAATTTTTTATCTTTAAGGAGCTTCACATGACCGCAGCCATATATCCTATCATCGTAAAAGACATTCAAGGCAATGACGTTGTCATGGAGCACTTTAAAGATAAGGTTTTACTTATTGTAAACACTGCGAGTAAATGCGGGTTTACGCCTCAATACAAAGCGCTTGAAGCCTTATATCAACAATATAAAGATCGTGGTTTAGTCATTTTAGGTTTCCCTTGTAATCAATTCGGCAAGCAAGAACAAGGCAATGAAGAAGAGATCAGCCAGTTCTGCGAACTTAACTTTGGTGTGACTTTCCCACTCTTTAGCAAAATTGAAGTGAATGGTACTAACACCCATTCCTTGTATCACTTTCTTAAAAAATCTGCCAAAGGCCTTTTAGGTAGCGAGTCAATTAAATGGAATTTCACTAAATTTTTAGTCGATAAACAAGGTAACGTAATTGAACGTTATGCACCAACGACGAAACCAGAAGAGCTTCGCACTGTCATTGAAAAGCTACTTGATTAACATTTACATATAAAAAACACTGAAACAACGGTGAGTTTACTTTGGGCGATTAATGCCGTAATTAGTCGCCTGCTTACGCACCTAGCGTAATACCCATTTTCCGAGCATGTTAAGTTAAAATAAACCTTCCCCACGATGCACTCGAACAAACTGTGTTCATCATTTCACTATTCGCCATCACAACATAACTCGTTAACTTACTAATAATTAAACAATATTAAATTATGTTGGATATTTTTATAAAAAAATAGATTTTTTTTGAACTTTTCGCCTATTAAGTACTCAAATTAAGTAACAGTGATATTCACTTTTTTGTTCATCATCTCCCTGGGACTTCTAGCGCGGTCCCCTTGATCGCTAAGTCGATCGATAGGCAATCATTTGATTGCCTTTTTTTATGCCTGTTGATTGATCCCAAAACTTAATCTAGACGCCTAACGCTCTAATAAAATACTATAATTTATTGTTATTATTGCTTAATAATCATACCAATCCTGATTGGTATATAATCTATTTTAGGCTAGCGTCACTAGACCCAGTACAATGAAAATGACTGTAGGTGTAGTCTTGCAGGAGATAGAGCAACGCAGGAACAGTTGCCGACGACTGCATGGATAGTTTTAACAGAGCTTGCGTTGCCGTCGCTAACAAGCTTGCACGAATAGCGTGGGTTATAGCAGCAAGAGAAGATGAATATCGTATCGCTGCATAAAAGAAATCATTAACGCGCTAACAATGAGTTTTACAACCACCAAGTTGCCAAGATAATTGAATTGATGATGATACTGTCAGGCTGTTCTACTTAAAACCTTCGCTCTGCATTGGCTCTAAAGAAGCCGTAAGGATGATAAGGAAAGTAGAAGCAAATATATCCATCAGGGCCAGAGGAGCACCTCAATAACAGGCCGAATATGTGGGTGCAATGAACTCTTCTCAAAGTCGATATTAAATATCTTGCAAACCGGATGGGTCCATATATGCAGAAGATGTCTCATTTTTTATGGCCAAAAATCGACCTCACAGTCGTACATCAACATCATACCAAGCAGTAGAAAGGTGCAGAAAGGTGCAGAAAGCAGAATAATTCTAATTGTTCACGGTTAACAACAATAACGTAAAGCATTTATATATAACAATTAAATACTATTAACCACACCTTTTAAACCGTTTAAATATTGTCATTTTCAGCGTACTCCCTGGAATAGGATTAAGTAAAAATCAATTTATTTTAAATTTTTTACTTTTCAAATGAACTTTTACACATAACCCCAGTCTGAATATATGTAGCAAGTATGAATATTAAGCCACTAAACGTTTTCATCCGACGCTTTAGTTGTATTCAAAAGTGTGATCTATCATTTTGCACTGACTTGCTATAACAGTTTTATGTTCATTGTTCATCATCCCTATTGGGGAGTATTGACACGCTAGCGCATTGTTAATAACACTCCGTAAAGAACGACTTAGGCAACCAAATTGGTTGCCATTTTTTTGTCAATTTAATGTGAATGCAGGAACATGATCACTAATCAGTCACTTCTCCTACAAACCCAAATGGTCTAGATAGTTACAAAAAACCATTAATACAAATAAAATCATAAAGTTAATGAACTTTTAATTTTTCCTAAATGAACTCAATTTGATCTTATCAAATAAATTTAAAAATATTTACCTTAATAGTGAACTTTCCAAGTCACGCTCAGTCTTATTATATGTAACGAATAAGATGTAGTTTGAAGTAAGTGCAGCATAATGAATTTGCCTTCTCCCCCGGAGTTAATTGATTATCCAGCTTAGTGATTCACCCTACTTACCTCAAGCTTCAGTTAGGATTGAGTTACTGCTACACCGTTTTAATGTTCATTGTTCATCATCATCCCCATTGGGAAGTGTTGACACGCTAGCGCGGAGTTAATGACATCCCGGAAAGAGTTATTTTGGCAGCCAATATGGCTGCCATTTTTTTATCTTTTATGATGTAAAAACAATAGAAAAATTACAGTAAGTTGTCTAATTGCACTTGCAGCGAAGGATGATAACGAGGACGAGCTTTTGCATAAATTGCGGCTAACTCTTGCTGATAACCAGCAACTTGTAATTCAACAAACAATGGCCTAACAAACTTGCCTCGACCTATTCGGCATAAATAATCACTTAACGCGGGTAACACAGGTTCAAAATGATTACGGATCGCAACTCGAAACCAATCGCAGGCAATTTCAGCATTGAGGCTGTCAGTTAAGTTAAAAGTATCATCCAAATCTAATAACGTGTCTTGGCTAACGACTAGCGGTAATTGAGAGAGAAAATATTGCCAGTGGTGAACCCGCCATTCATCTATCTGTAACTCACTTGCTGGAGTTCCTTTGACTACAGCCTCCACAGCCAAATCGACTTTATCCAAGCTATTTGACGTTGGGCCAATAAACCATTGCGGCAACCCTTGGCCATACACCCATTCATTAAGCTCTGATAAGGTTAACTTATCGCTATGCTCCACCAGCAATGTCTGTTTTGCATAATCAATAAACATTTCGGTAGTAATAGCATTAAACGAGAAATGCTCAACATACTGAAAAAGAAATCGATCGAATGCAGCTCGACCTAATCGGCTTTCAAGCTCATGAATGAACATAGAAGCCTTGTCATAAGTAAACCGATTAAATGCCAAATTAGGATCACGGTCTTGCACATTTGCAGGTAATGTTTGGCTAGCTAGGGGCATTGATGCGATTTCCTCTTGCAGACGTCCATACTCGATAACCCATTCAAGCTCAGCCTGCTCTTTACCATAAACGGCTTCTACAATTCGATTGGTAAAGTAAGTGGTAAACCCTTCATTAAGCCATAAGTCTCGCCAAGTTGCATTACTGACCAAATTGCCGGTCCATGAATGAGCGAGTTCATGAGCAACCGTTGAAACCAGACTCTTATCTCCAGCAATTAGCGTAGGTGTCATAAACGCCAACATAGGATTTTCCATGCCACCAAAAGGGAAACTCGGTGGCAATATAATCATGTCATAGCGTCCCCAAGCATAAGGGCCTAATATGGACTCAGCCATTTTGATCATGGATTCGGTATCTTCAAATTCTTTGGCTGCCGCAGCTAGCATACCTGGTTCAGTATAAATTCCACTTCTAGGGCCAGTGGCTTGGAAACTTAATTCTCCGACAGCAATGGCTAATAAATGGGTAGGAATGGGTTTATTTATACAAAAGGTAAACACACCATTACGGGGTAATTTAGGCGTATTTTCTGCACTCATCACTGCACGTAAACCTTGTGGAGCTGTGACTGTTGCATTAAAAGTGATTCGCGCTTTTGGAGTATCTTGTAGCGGGATCCAACTACGAGCATTAATAGGTTGCGATTGACTGAACAAATAAGGCAATTTTTTGCCTAAGGTTTGCTCAGGCGTAAGCCACTGAAGCCCTTGTGCCGTTGTTGAAGTACGATAATGAATCACCACCTCATTAACTTGTTCACCAACGTTAATCACCAGCTTTTGACCTAATATGGCATTCACATCAATCACATCATACGACAGTTTATTTGCATGGCTATCAGTGATATTTTCTATGATCAAATCTCGGCAATCTACCACTAAAGAGGTGGCGAATTTTTTCCGTGTAAATTGCAACTGAGCGATACCACTAAGTTGTTGTAAGTCAAAATCAACGGCAAGATTAAGTTCAAGATGATACACGCACAAAGCATCTGCATTAGCACTTGAATGGTAGTCGTGTTGTACATTCCAGTTTGCCGTCACAAAAAATCCTTACTTAGTAGAGAAAACATCAAATTGAACAAGAATAATAACACTTGGATGAGTAATACCAATCTCATTAAATATCTGGTCAGTTCAGAGTCTCTCAGGTTTTTCAATTCAAGGCACATTGATGTTGAAATGGTTGTTGCCTTTTAAATCGATGTAACACAGAAGTGGAATACCTGAGAGACGCCATTCTGGCGGGTTTCAAAGTCCTTTATGCTTCGTTAGATGCTTTCAAAATACGACTGCATGGTCTATTTTTTCCCATAAAAAATAAGACATTCCCACCATCCATGGCGGTCAGATGCTGGAGGTAGCGTAACGCAGGAGCTTGTTACCGAGGATCACTATTCGCTTCAATCATCTGCCTTGCCTACAGCACTTTGAACTCCCGCTGAAAGATCACATATTTAATAGGATTGGTATAAAAATATGCTGACAGCAAGCGGATAAAATCCAGTTTCTGATAAAGTTATGGCTCGAATTTGATATTAACGATACTTGTTAAGGTAAAGACTTAACATTGACTAGAAGTGACTACAGTTTATAAGTATTAACAATCAGATGTGACATATTCAATAGTAGGATTATCACCCAAACTGACCGCTCTGTTGTATATCAAATAACAGTTGGAAGCGACAATTGGAACCTGATTAACGTATGCCCCAGAAGTATGAGTAAAAGAGGCTAAGGTAAGATAAAAAATACTATGGCTGTTATTCGTTGACCATATCCATTCTGTTGCAAAATCCCCTCCCATGACTTTTGAAATACCATTCGTACGTGAGCCGCTGGGGTAACCGAAACGGGTTTCAATGTCGGAGGTACCATCACCGTCTAAATCAACATTGCCAACAGCTAAGTCATCCAGTCCCTGAATTGTGGCCTTAGCATAAACCAACTTCCCTGCCGACTTGATTGCTCCTCCCATAGATTGCAAAACAGCAATATTAGCATCAGTACTAATGTTAATAAATTTAGGTGCCGCGGTTACGGCCAAGATCCCCAAAACAATAATAACCACGATTAACTCAATAAGCGTGAAACCTGACTGATGTGACAAGAGTGATTTCGCTTTTTGCATCTAAGTTGAACTCCTTGCAATCAATTCCAATTCCTAGTGTATTGCTAGCATTATAGTCATTTTATCGGCTTGTGATAGAACACTCAGCACACTAAAAGCCATTAAATTTATATTGTTAAATAGCAGCAAGCCATTACCTTATACCTTAATAGCTAAATTAGCCCTATACCTAGCAGATATGCTCGCAGATGATTGCACTGCCATAGCATTAGCAGGATAGCTTTCTAAATGACAAATGAGACGCGAACCAGAAGTTCATTAAGATTGGGATGTGGTGGCTAAAATGAACCACAATAACAATATGACATACTCACTTTGCATATTCTTGCCACTGTATAAATGTGATGTTGACATTTAATCATAAAACATAATTCATTGATAAAAAACAATAAATAAACCTATTCAACGCAGGGTTGGCTCTCGATTCTTATGTCTAATTTTATTTTTATTAAAAAAAGAGTATTTTTTTACATTTTAAGGGAACTAACTCCATATAGAGCAGTCTGATTATATGAACCGAATTTGCATTACTTTATTTATATTTGTAACGAGTAGCGTTATTTTTGTTCATCATCATTCTCCTATTTGATAGTAGCAACAATCTATCCACAGTATTGCCCATAGCAATAGCAGCAACCTCTTCGTTAGGTTGCTTTTTTTTATCTTTTTTTCAGACTCAAAAACAAAAAAGACCTCAATGAGGTCTTTTAACATTTATCGAAAGCTCGATAATTAAAGCTTGATTCCAACTTTAGCTAAATCTTTAGCAATAACAGATGTTGGCAATGGTACATAACCATCTTTTTCTACAACTTGCTGACCCTGCTTTGACAATACAAAACGTAAGAACTCACGATCCATTGGTGATAAATCTTTGTTTGGATGCTTGTTTACATAAACGTATAAGTAACGAGAAAGTGGGTAAGTACCGTTTGCTGCGTTAGCGGCAGTTGCTTCGATAAACTTGTCGCCTTTCTTAGAAATGGCGACCGCTTTAACACCTGCAGTCTTGTAACCAATACCAGAGTAACCAATGGCATTCAATGACTGAGAAACAGATTGAACAACAGAAGCAGAACCAGGTTGCTCATTTACGTTTGGACGGAAGTCACCTTTACATAATGCTTTTTCTTTAAAGTAACCATATGTGCCAGACACAGAATTACGACCGTAAAGCTGAACGTCTTTGGCAGCCCAGTTACCGTCTAAGCCAGCATCACCCCAACGGTTAATTTCCTTACCACCACACTTATGTGTAGACGAAAATATACCGTCAATTTGTTCAATGCTTAATCCTGTCACAGGGTTATCTTTATGGACAAATACTGCTAGCGCATCAATAGCGACACGGACCGCTGTTGGCTGATAACCGTAATGCTTTTCAAACGCTTCAACTTCATTAGGCTTCATTTTACGGCTCATAGGGCCAAACTGAGAAGTCCCTTCTGTTAACGCTGGTGGCGCTGTAGAAGAACCAGCCGCTTGAATTTGAATATTCACATTTGGGTAAATATGTTTAAACTCTTCAGCCCATAATGTCATCATGTTTGCTAATGTATCAGAACCGACAGAAGACAAGTTACCAGACACGCCGCTTGTTTTTTCGTATGTTGGTAAGGTTGGATCAATAGCTGCCATAGATGCTGCTGAGAATACGCCAGCGGCAGTAAGAGTAATCGCGCCGACAAGTTTGTTCAGTTTCATTGTAATGCTCCAGAATTAAGCGTACTAAGTTTTTAAAACGTAGTCAGTATCGACCCCATTGATGACAAGTCTATGACGTTGAGATGACAGTTATATTACACTAGTATCATTTACCAAAATAAAAATATATACATTAATAATCAAATGGTTAACCAATTACAATATGCCCTAATATTTCGTCATCATCGATGAACAATAAAGAATTTCAACTTAATTGACATAAATATAGAGCAAAACATCACTCAGTTGGCATTATTGTTACACTCAAAATTTTATAAACTAGCTACATGACTGGAACCAAGAGTTCTTTCAGGGTGACTGTATATTCGTCATAAAAAAACAGCATAAATGCTGTTTTCATTAGTGAATGATGAGTCATACCAATCCTATTAAATATGTGATCTTTCAGCGGGAGTTCAAAGAGCTGTAGGCAAGGCAGATGATTGAAGCGAATAGTGATTCTATTTTGAAAGCATCTAACGAAACATAAAGGACTTTAAAACCCGCCAGAATGGAGTCTCTCAGGCATTCCACTTCTGTGTTACATCGATTTAAAAGGAAACAACCATTTCTACATCAATGTGCCTTGAATTGAAAAACCTGAGAGACTCTGAACTGACCAGATATTTAATGAGATTGGTATCACTATTGCCGCACAAGTAGGTGAGACGGGATAATAAAACTAAAGATACTGCCTTTACCGTACTCACTCGTTACGTTTAATTCGCTGTGGTGGTGATTGAGTGCATGTTTTGCAATGGCTAAGCCTAAACCACTGCCACCTGTTTTACTGGAGCGGGCATTATCGACCCGATAAAAACGTTCTGTTAAACGGTTAATATGTTGTGGCGCAATCCCCACCCCAGTATCTTTCACCGAAAACAGTGCTCCAGTGGCAACACTTCGCCACGTCACCGAAATGGTGCCACCAGGAGTGGTATAGCGAATTGCATTTGAAATTAAATTAGAGCAAGCACTGCGTAATTGCAATTCGTTACCATGGGTATTCAAACCCGGCTCGCAATTAAACTCTAATGTATATTCTGTGCCTGCCAGAGCTTTGGCTTCTTCCTTTAGGATCTCCATCATTAATGCCATATTAACGGTTTGTGATAAATCAATATCTGCGGCATCTTCAATACGCGACAACGCTAACAACTGTTCAACCATCGACTGCATCCTAGCCGTCTGTTGCTGCATCAAAGAGAGTGGTTTGTGATTAGGAGAGTCAGCCTCTTCCATGGTTTGCATGATTTCTAAATACCCTTGCAAGACCGTTAGTGGGGTTTTAAGTTCATGGGACACATTTGCCACAAAATCTCTGCGCATACCTTCTAATTGCTGAATGCGAGTAATATCTCGAGCGATCAATAATAATTGTCGATCACCATAACTCATAATCCTAATTTCAAGTAAACGCTTATCAGACACTGGAGATGGGATTTCTAATGGTTCTTTATATTGTGCTTTTTTTAAATAGGTAGAAAAATCTGGATGGCGAATGAGATTGTCGATCCGCTGGCCATTATCTTGAGGCCAAACAAACCCTAAAATTAACTGAGCCAGTTTGTTACACCATAAAATATTGTGCTCAGCATCTAGTACCACAGCGGCATCGGGTAAAGCCTCTGCACCTTGGCGAAAACGCCCTAATAACATCGCTAATTGACTTACCCGACGACGATTTTTTCCTTGTAGACGATATATCCCATTAAACACGCCTTCCCAACTACCTCTACCTTGTGGCGGAGTGAGTTTTTTATCTTTCCATAACCAAAAATTTAAACGAGTAATTTGGCGATAATGCCACACAAGCAGTGCAATGGTGCCAACTAACATGACAATGATGATATGCCCGAATAAGGCACCAATAAGCATAAATAAAACAAGCAGTAAAGCTAACCGGAAAAATAAACGATATCCTGAATACGCGATAAACATAGGCTACCTAAATGCGAAAATAACGCCGCCAAACATTCAGTATTGTAACTGATAATGAAGGCAAACGAGGAACCACAAGATAGCCTAAATAGACTTATATGGCTAGACAGCAAAACAGTTTCCATAAAGGCGATGTCATCGTGACAAAACCTTTAACACTGCCAATAAATATTACATTCGGGTTGAAAAACGATAACCGGCCCCACGAACGGTTTGGATCAACTTATCATGTCCGCCTTCTTCTACCGCTTTTCGTAAACGTCGAATATGTACATCAACGGTTCTGTCTTCAACATACACATTGGTGCCCCAAACATTATCGAGTAACTGCTCGCGACTATATACACGTTCAGGATGCGTCATAAAGAAATGCAACAAGCGAAACTCTGTTGGCCCCATATCGAGCACGGCTTCACCGACGGTAACACGATGACTCACAGGATCAAGTTGTAACCCCTGCACATCAATGGTTTCCTCTAGGCGAGTCGGGGCACTTCTGCGCAATACCGCTTTTATTCTGGCCACCAGCTCTTTAGGTGAAAAAGGTTTTGTAATATAGTCATCAGCGCCAACTTCTAGCCCTTTAACTTTATCTTCTTCCTCACCACGTGCTGTTAACATAATGATTGGAATTTGACGTGTAAATTCATCTTGCTTTAAGCGTTTGGCTAATTGAATGCCACTCCCACCAGGAAACATCCAATCCAATAAAATCAAGTCTGGATAAGGTTCCTGAAGCAACTCAATCGCTGAATCATAATCTTCAGCGGCAGCTGTCGTAAAACCATGTTGGTCCATCACAAATGTCAGCATCTCACGAATTGCTGATTCATCTTCTACTATTAAAATCCTAGCTGTCATATTGAGTTTCTACGGTTAATTTGCCACGAGGCTATTATTAGACACTTTTGTTACAGATTTATGATGTAGCCATTGATTCTGACATTAAACATGTCGTTTTGTCATAAAAAATTCATTGCGGTTAACATACTATAAAAAAGGGCCTAAGCCCTTTTGGATTTTTATCCCTTATTGACTTAGCTAAAAGCTGCATTCTTTCAAGGTGAAAGATATCCAAGGCAGCGCTTATGACATATTGTATTCTACAGACCTAAACGGTAACGCAGAAAAATAAGCCATAAACACTGCAAAAGGAGATCAGTTAACCATTTTATTTAACGAAATAACACACAAGCCTTAAAATTTGTGCTCTAAACCAACACCAATATAGTTATCATCCTGCTCATTTGAATCAAATGAATTAGCAGTATAAAAAGCAAATAGTTTCGTTGGCTTACCTAACTTATAATCGGCACCAACAGACCATGAATTACCCTTATTTTCCATGTCTTGGTATTGTGCTTTTAAGGTAATATTATTAATGCCATACGCTGTACTTAACAAAAAACCATCATCTGTAATACCACTGTCTAGTTTTTCTTGTTGTTGGTACATGCCGCCAACCACTATACCGGCCACTTTACCCTGTACCGTTGCACGTGCAGTATCATAACCTTTTACTTTTGAATCATAGGCAATAGCGGCATAGATTGCAGTGCTTTTCAAGAGTGCATCACCATACATCAACGCCATACTCACACCATCTTCACCGGTGCTATTATCACCAACAATTTGGTCTGAATCCCCTGAGGCTACATATGTCACACCCGCCTGAAAATCACCATAGGTTGGTGTGTAATAGGTAGCGGTTTGCGCCATACGATTTTCACCTTTAAACAAGGTTTTCATGTCACCAGCAAGATCGTTAAACTGATCAATTTTACCTTGTGAAACTTTTAAAATCGTGTCGTTACGACCCACTGACACGGCTCCAAAATGACCTTTCAAACCCACAAACTGGTTACGAGCTTTAAAGTTATCTTTAACGTCATCACCCGTATCAACTTCATATTCAATCGTGTAGAAAGCAGCCAAAGACTTACCTAACTCAAACTCTCCAGTAACACCAAAACGCGATGCATTACTTTGAATCGTGGTTTCAGTTTCATCATTAACATCATTTGATTGGGCAGTTACATTTAACTTGCCGTAAACTTGAAGCGGATCGGCGGCATATGCACTTGAAACTACTGAGGCTGCCATTGCAGAGGCCAATAGAGTTTTACAAAAAACATTCATCATTTCATCCTTTTGACGCTAATTCATCATGGTTAGTTGTATCGGAACGAGCGGCATTCTGCCTTGAGAATGTTTCAGAAATATTTCACTGATTAATGAAGCGCTAATATAAAACAATTTAAGCGTTCTTAATTTGTTCACTTTTAAGCTATGACACTGGTTTCACGCAACAAAAAAGAAATATGACAATTTGATGAAGAATGATTTGAATGATGGTGCGTTGTCTTGCTGGTGCTTTTTTTGTAGGTTTACCGCTTCGCTTCTATACCGTAAACTTACCTTATTGTATTTTTCTTCTTTAATTAATGAGAGCCTTCTATGTGGTTTAAAAATCTCACCTTGTACCGTTTCAACAAACCTTTCTCAACCGACACAGAAACATTAGAAACAGCCCTAGCCGACTTCACGTTTTCACCCTGTTCAAGCCAAGATATCAGTAAATTTGGTTTTTCAAACGCCCTTGGTAAAAAAGGACAAGCATTAGTACACAGCGCAGAAAACCGCCATCTAATTTGTGTCACTAAAGAAGAAAAAATTCTCCCAGGCCAAGTGATCAAAGAAGCCTTAGATGAAAAAGTGGCGCAGATTGAAGACCAAGAAAACCGCAAAGTAACCAAAAAAGAAAAAGACACCATTAAAGATGAGATCACAACGACATTACTGCCTCGGGCTTTTTCTCGTCGCAGTCAAACTCACGCACTCATCATGCCTGAACTAGAAATGATTTTAGTCGATAGTTCTAGTGCCACTAAAGCCGAAGAATTATTAGCATTATTGCGCAAAGCCTTAGGCAGCCTACCAGTCATCCCTTTGAGTTATGCCACCCCCATAGAGTCAACATTAACGCAATGGTTACAGGCTGGTGAAGCGCCAGCACCATTTGAAATGCAAGATGAAGCAGAACTTAAATCCGATTCTGATGAGGGCGGTATCGTACGCTTTAAACAACAGGTTCTTCAAGAAGACGAAGTGCTTGCTCATATTGCAACAGGTAAGCAAGTACACAAATTAGCATTACATTTTGGCCAGTCGATTGCTTTTTTAATGCAATCTGATGCCAGTATTAAGCGACTTAAGTTTTCTGAAGAATTTAGAGCAGGTAATGATGAAGTTGGGACGGAAGATCCATTAGCCCGTTTAGATGCTGACTTCGCCTTAATGGGCAGTGAATTAGTCGCTTTTATCAATGCGATTAACCTAGTATTTGGTCCTTTAGAGCAAAGTGTTTAACATCATCACAAGGGTAACCCATGAAACTTTACGGTAGCTTCACGTCTCCTTTTGTTCGGCATTGCCGAATTGCCTTATTAGAGTCAACGTTAGATTATCAATTTATTGAAACAGATCAGGCCAGCAGCGCAGAACTATCTCCAACTCAACGGGTACCCTTTTTACACGATGGACAATTATCGTTAACGGATTCCAGTGCAATCTTGCGCCACATACGTCATAAATCATCAAAACCATACCTTGATTCAGTACTCGAGCTTGATCAGTTTTGCATGATCAATACTGCGTTAGACAGTTCAATTAATTTGTTTTTTCTCACTCGTGATGGCGTTGATATTGAGCGTTTTGATTACACCATAAGACAAACACAACGTATAAATACGACATTAGCAGAATTCGAACAATTTGATTTACCCCTGCGAGGCCCATTTAATGATGTGCAATTACGATTAGGTTGCTATTTAAGTTGGGCGGTGTTTCGCCAGCGGATTGATATTGAAGGTTATCCAAAACTAAAACTGTTTTTAGCAGCAATAGAAAAGGAGCCATTTTTTATCGAAACAGCTCCTCCGGCGTAATAATACCAATCTCATTAAATATCTGGTCAGTTCAGAGTCTCTCAGGTTTTTCAATTCAAGGCACATTGATGTAGAAATGGTTGTTCCCTTTTAAATCGATGTAACACAGAAGTGGAATACCTGAGAG
>NZ_JBSQBN010000111.1:0-14913 GCF_053850585.1 Shewanella sp. A22 | reverse complement strand
TTTATCGGTTAACCCTAAGATGGCACTATTCAAGTCAGAGGTGCTTTTTGCACAGTTAGTTTCAGGCTCATTTAGGGTGTAAACGACTTTGTTGATTGTATTCATTAATGCGCGCCAATAAGGTGTCTAATCAAGGCGATGTAGCTTAAATAGCATTTGGCATAGTGATGATGGTGAGAAGTCATTGCTTCATTAGCCACATCATTCACGGTCATGCTCGCTTCTCTTTTCAAGAGTATCTAGTTAGACGTTCAGCTCACCTTATTGCGCGACTTATCCTGTTAAGAATCGTTGTTCATCAAACACCGTTTTGTTCTTCAACATGAAATAAACACAGCGACCAAGCTTATGTGCCAGTGCAGACAACGCCTTTGCTTTACTCATTCGTTTTTGTAATCGATTAAGGTAGTTACGTGCTTTGTCATTGCCTCGCAGGTACAGCACCGCTGCTTCTGAGAATGCCCATTTCAAATGAGCATTACCGATTTTATTGCCATTGGTGCCATAGGTTTTACCCGCTGATTCTGCTTTGCATTTGACCAATCGAGAGTATGAAGCAAACTTTTGTACTGACTCAAATCGGCTGATATCACCGATTTCATAGAGGATTGTCAGTGACAAAATCTTGCCAATACCTGGTACTGTTTTCAGTAATTCTAAATAGACGGGATTATGGTTTTTGGCCTGTTTTTCAATGAACCATTCAACCTGTGCGAGTTCCTTTGCATAACAATCAAGTAGTGCCATGTCTAAATCAATGTTGCGTTGGACGATAGGGTCTTGATATTGCTCGCGAAGCTTTTGTCTTGCAGAGATGTTTTTAAGGTTAAGTTCAGTGGCAGGTAAATTGTATTGGCTGTTGGTATTAACCACATGGCCTTTGAGCATGGCCCCGTGACGGACAATCTTCATTCTTCGGCGCAGTAGATCACGAGCTGCGCGCATTTCACTTGGGTAATCATAAGCTATTGGAAAGTTACCACCACGCAGTAGTGTGGCAATTTTAAAGGAATCGACTTTATCATTTTTGGTTTTACCACCGTGAATCGCCTTCATATAAAGCGCATGACCTAAGATAAAATCAATCCCCAGTTCAGCACACCAGTCTGACACCCAATACCAACAATGCATGCACTCAACCCCGACAATCACATTGCCGATATAGGGTTCCAAAATGAGCAGTAAGTCATCTTTACTGGCACCTATCTTTTTATGGGCTACAACTTCCCCTTTAGAATCAATGATACAGACGTAAAGTAAACGTGCATGTAAATCGATACCACAGTAGTATGGATGTGAGTTATTATAAAATCTCATTGAGCTTTCTCCTGTTGGTTTGGTCACCTTAAGCATACCGCTGATGCGGCTTGCTAGGGAGGGGGCTCAATGAGTATCAAACCATTCAACCGGACCCATACTCGCTGGCTTTGGCCCGTGCAGGGTGGAACCTTGCGATGTTAATCTGATGTGGGCGAAGCGCCACGACGTTAGTGGCCGCAGGCCATAAGCTCAAACAACAAAAGAAACAGCTGGATTCCGGCTTAACAGCATTACCAGAATGACGTGAAATAGAGCTGGATCCCAGCTCTACACCACCATCGAGAGAACGATGGTAAATTTGACCTGTTCAAGGTGCAACCTTGCGATCTCAATTCAAACGCAGTTTGAAAAGCCAGTTGTGGCCGCAGGCCATAAAAAAACCATCGTTATGATAAAGACTTAACCACTAAACAAGACACCAACTTCTGTTTCCCATATTGCATCACTTGCGCCAATTCAGACTGACTAATCGGTACATACGCCGCATTAATCGCATCTTTTTGTGCTTCAACAAACGGGTCGTGAATAAACATAAACTGCTCGTTGTAACCGCTCAACACCACCCAATGTGGGCCTTTCTCACCATTAAAGCGATAAGTACTTATCATCAGCAAAACGGCATAACCACAATCTATCCAGTCACGAAGTTGAGTCAAACTTGGCGAGGTATTATGGATCTCAATACCTTGTGCAGCCAATTGTTGGCAAAAATCGTCATGCACAATCGTGATGACTTCTTTTTTATTACTATCACGTACGCTATCAATAAAAGGGACTGACGTTGATTGGCTGTACATCTCAATCTGTAAGCCACGTTTAATCGCCGCCAACGCCAAACCATGAACACTGCAACCGCCGTGACCGCTGGTCATAAAAATAGTAGTGGCTTCGCGCCAAATGCTCAGTTCATCAACTCGACTGGGTTGATATTGCGGTTTAATAGCACTCATGGCCATCATTAAGCAGGCTGCGCCACAGGTGAATGGTGTGGTTTGTACATATAAAGGCATCTTGATCACTTTGCTTGGCCCTGGTGGGTCTAAGCGTTTGTGCATACGCACGCCGTCGGCCAAGTCGTCATAATAATGCACTAAGGCTTTTAGGATTTTATAACCCATTTTCACATAAAGATTTTTGGCAGCTATATTGTCGTTTCGCACTTCTAGGCGTAATGTAATGAAACCACGCTCGACCACGGTGTGCTCACATTGTGTGACCAGTTCAAAGGCAATATTACGGCCTCTAAATTCGCTAGCAACGGCAATAGAGTACAGCCTAGCTAGCCGAGTGCCACGATGAAACAACACTAGAGCATAGCCTGCAAGTGTACCGTCTATTTCTGCCACTAATAAGCTGTCTAGTGGTGAATTAATGAAACGTTTCATCTGCCGTGAACTGATTTTATCACCGCTAAATGCATTATTTTCGATGTGGTTTAGTTGTGGCAAATCGCTGGGGATAGCTTGACGAAGCAGCATGAGTCGGCTCGAGTTGGCAAACATGATAGTGGCTTAATTTACGCGCTAAACTGCACAAGAGGCAATAGATATTTATGGCTCATTTTTTGATTGTCACCGACGATGTTAATGATTGGCGTCCTTATTTACCCAGTGACCATATGGTCACGGTTCATGATTATTTAGAAATGGGTGCATTTGCAGATCAAAGTGCCATGCAAGTGATTAATTTGTGTCGCAGTTATGATTATCTCAGTACCGGTTATTACTGTTCACTCATGGCTGAAGCTCGCGGTCATAGGGTGATCCCTCGGGTAATGACCATTAATGATTTATCTCAAGACCGTTTTTTTAGTCTGCCGCAATCAGACTTAGATAAGCTGCCTGATACGGTGAATGAAGTGACCATGAAGCTGTTTTTTGGCTATTGTGATAATCCATCACTGGAGAAGCTTGCGCGTAAAATATTTGAACGTTTTACCGTGCCTGTATTGCAGGTAAGTTTGTTAAAAATGTCAGGTAAATGGCAAGTTAGTACCATTGAGCCCGCTGCGTTTCAAGACTTAACCGACTCAGAACAAGATTTATTTGCCAAGTATCTTGAAGTGTTTTCGCAAAAAGTGTGGCGTTTACCGAAACCGTCGAAACGTTATCGTTACGAAATTGCCATGTTGGTGGATGAACATGAAAAAATGTTGCCATCAAACAAAGGCGCTCTCAAGCTATTTACTAAATCAGCTAATCGTATTGGTATGGATTTGGTTCAAATTGGGTCTCATGATCTGGCTCGGTTAAGCGAATTTGATGGTTTATTTATTCGCTCAACCACCAATATCAGCAACTTTACCTATCGGTTTGCAAAAGCTGCTGAGCAACTTGGGCTCGTGGTAATGGACGATCCTGAATCCATTATGAAGTGTACTAATAAGGTGTTTTTAACCGAGCTATTAAACAAACATAAAGTGCCTGTACCCAAAAGTTTAATCTTTAAAGCCTCAGATAAAAACTGGGCCGATAATGTGATTGATAGCATCGGCTTACCGATTGTGCTTAAAGTACCCGACGGCGCATTTTCGCTCGGGGTGGTTAAAGTGAAAGACCGTGAAACTTTACTTGAACAAGCCGCAATAATTTTTGAACACAGTGCGTTAATTTTAGCCCAAGCGTTTATGCCAACCGATTATGATTGGCGTATCGGGGTGTTAAATCGTCAACCTATTTATGCCTGTCGTTACTTTATGAGTCGCGGCCATTGGCAGATTTACCAACATCATCAAAGTGGTCGTGTCAGCAGTGGTGATTTTGACTGTATCGATTTAAAAATGGTGCCGCAAAATATTGTTGATGCAGCGGTTAAAGCGTCTAATTTAATTGGCGCGGGATTGTATGGTGTCGATTTAAAAGAAATAGACGGTAAGGCATATGTGATTGAAGTGAACGACAATCCGAGTATTGACCATGGCGTAGAAGATTTGTTTTTAGGTGATTTAGTTTATGATCGCGTAATGACGGAGTTTTTAAGACGTATTCAACTGCGTGGAATGTAAATACAGCGCGCGGGTTAGCAATGGCTTGATGTCGTAAGTATCGATGAGATGATGTAACAATAAAACCCTTATTCCGTTTGGCATAAGGGTTTTATCAACTGCTTGATATATTAATTAGTTGTACATTCAAACGAAAATAGTAAAGGTTAATTTATATCAACCTTTACAGATGCGGTAGCAGTTTCGTCCCGCTGCTTTTGCTGCATACATGGCTTTGTCGGCGCGATCGTATAAGTTGTCAGCTTGTTGCTGAGGCATAGATTCTGCAATACCGATACTGCATTTAATATCATATTCGGTGAGTTCTGCATGCTTAGGCATCATTTCGATAATTCGCTGACAAACCACTTCTGCAGCTTGTCTATTACCTTGAGTGATAATAACAAACTCATCGCCACCCATCCTAAATGCTTGATCTGTATTGCGGATTGCTTCGTTAATCAGCTCAGCAAATTCAACTAACACAAAATCACCGGCCTTGTGTCCGTGGACATCATTTAGTTGTTTAAATTTGTCTAAATCTAGCACCACTAATGACACTTGACCTAACTGGCGATTGGCGCGAGCGAGTGCCGTGCTAATTGCTTGACGATAATAATAGCGATTACCTAATCCTGTTAATGCATCAAACATAGCTTGGTTAGACATGCTTTGGTACTTTAAGGCATTATTTAATGGCTGAATTAATAGGTTTTCAAGTCGGTCTAAAGTGTGCTTTTGCGATGAACTAAGTGGTACTGACAACTGATACGTTATTAAAAAGGTATCTTTGTTATCGTTTATAGTTCGTTGCAATTCAATACCGTAGTGACGTCCCCAAACAAATTTATGTTTATCTAGGCTCAACTGCAGTCCTTTAACCGGCAAATGTTGTCCTAGAACTTTGCCAAAACAGGCAAAAACTGTCCGAGGATCTAAACTTCCATGTAGTTGTTGAATTACTTGAATAAGGTCTAGCTCAGGCTCCATATTTAAGTAAGCGTCTGAACGATACCAGTAATCTTCAGGATATAATTCTGTTGCTATTGAAAAATCCATTGTATTTTCCTAGTACGTTTACAACTAATTACTTTATTCATAGCAATTATCATGCCTATGAAAAATTTTCTATAGTTATTAGCTGGTTGTTGCTTTACTGTATAACGAGTAAAACGTTTTATTTCCCTTTCGACAGTTTTTTGACAAGGAGTAAAAGCCTAGATGGAACACAGCATATTTATCCATATTTTGTTAATGCTCGTGATTGCTATTGTGGCGATTGCATTGTTACGCCGATTGGGCTTGCCTGCCATTTTGGCCTATTTACTCACCGGGGTTGTGAGTGGACCAAGTGGTTTTCATTGGTTTACCCAGTTACAAATGCAATCAGTGGCTGAACTCGGTGTTGTGCTATTGATGTTTACCCTTGGGTTAGAATTTTCTGTACCCAGATTGTGGGCAATGCGCCGAACGGTGTTTGGCTTAGGTAGCGCCCAAATGTTGGTCACCGCTTTTATTGCTGGCGGTATTGCTATGTTGGTTGGGCAAAACTTAGTTGCAGCAGTGGTGATTGGTTCGGCTATTGCGTTGTCATCAACTGCTATTGTATTGAAACTTCTTAATGAGCAAAACTGGCTACGGCGAAGGCATGGCGAGTTGTCTGTCAGTGTGTTGTTGTTTCAAGACTTAGCAGTGGTGCCGCTATTAATTTTAATGCCGCTACTAGCCAAAGGCGGTGCTGAAATGAGTTTTAACAGTATCGCATGGGGATTACTTACCGGTATTTTGGCTTTTTTAGGTTTAATGTCATTTGGTAAGTGGATATTGCCACGTATTTTCGACGAAGTGGCACGCTCTCGTTCTAATGAATTATTTGTGCTATCGACCTTAGTGGTGGCCTTGTTGACTGGTGCGTTTACCCAATGGCTTGGATTGTCGATGGCCTTAGGGGCATTTATCGCAGGGATGTTACTTGGCGAAAGCCAGTATCGACGTCAATTAGAAGCAGACATCAGGCCATTTCGTGATTTATTAATGGGTTTATTTTTTATTTCCATTGGTATGCTGCTGGATTTCAGCTTAGTGATGCAATATTGGTGGCAAGTGTTATTGATTTTGGTGGGGGTTGTGCTAACTAAAGTATTGATCGTGCATGGTTTGCTTAAACTTGTGGGCGAAAATACTAAGGTGTCGCTCAGTACGGCAATCAGTTTAGGCCAAGTTGGTGAGTTTAGTTTTGTATTGTTGGCATTGGCGGTAAATTATCAATTACTCGACACCGAAGTGAGCACTGTGTTGGTGGCTGTTGCGGTCATTTCGATGTCTATGGCGCCGTGGTTGATCCGCCATAGTGTTGATATTGCCAAAAAAGTAAGTGGAAATAAGCTATCACCTAAAAATGAGCCACTAGACATTGTATTGCCCCATACCGATGAAAGTGATGTGGTACTTATTTTAGGTTATGGCCGTGTAGGGCAAACCATAGCCCGCTTTTTAAAAACCGAAGCGGTGCCTTATATGGTAATGGATTTAGACCCCACACGGGTGACAGAGGCGAGGGCTGCTGGCGAGAATATTCATTTTGGGGATGCGTGCAAAATGGCACTGTTGAAAAAAATGGGGATTCGCCAAGCCAGCTTAGTGGTAGTGACATTTTGTGAACCTAGGCAGTCTGAAGAATGTTTAGCGGTGGCACGAAAGCTTGCTCCTGATGTGAAAATATTGGTGCGTACACGGGATGATAGCAATTTACATGAACTTAAGGAGGCTGGGGCAACGCAAGTGATCCCCGAATCCCTTGAGGGCAGTTTGATGTTGGTTTCGCAAGTGCTGTATAAGAGTGGCGTGCCATTGCAGCGGATCATTAAACGTTTAGAGTCTGAACGTCGTAATCATTATCAATATCTACATGGCTTTTTTTCGGGTACCGAAACTGATTTTACCTTAGATTTATTGCATGCAGTGTCATTGGCATCGGGTGCGAGTGCGGTGGGTAAAACCGTTGCAAACATTCCGTGGCATACCTTAGATGTTGAGCTTAGAGCGGTTAGGCGTAAAGGTGAAGAGATTGATCCTCCTCCACCAGAGTGGGTGTTAAGGCGTAACGATATTTTAATGTTAGTGGGTAAGCCGCGCAGTATCGAAAAAGCTGAAGAGTATTTATTGCAAGGTTAATGATTCGTCGATATTTACACTAAACACCATGCTGAAAAGTGATGGTGTTTTTTTTATTGTTTTTCGGATCATTATTTTTTAGATGTACGGTCAAAATATAGCTGTACCCAATAAAAATAATCTGCTAGGTGAGATTTTGAGCGTGAAGATAATAGCGTAAATGCTACCTATGGTATAGTTACGTATAACTAAAAATGTTAAAACGTCTGCACAAATTTATCGGACTTTTCTTTCGTCTATATCGCCCGTTAAGGAGCATCAGTGAAACCCAGCAGACAATTTTCCCCCATGATTAGAGGCTGTTTAATCGTGCTTCTGTTTCTGTTTAGTCATGTATGTTCTGCTCATCAAATGAGTACTAGCTATTTGTCTGTTAATTTGGATGCTCAAGGGGAAATTAATGGGACTTGGCAAGTGCGATTTTTGGATGTAAATCACGCTGTTTTTATGGATGATAATCAAAATGGCGAGATCTCTTGGGACGAGTTACAAGGCCACCAAGTTGCTGTGGCCGATTATTTACGATCATCTTTGAGTATTCATCGGCAACAAGATTGTCCACTCAACTTTAAAGCGGCACAGCAAATAGACCAGCATTTTAATGAAGGATATTTAGTCGCATCGTTTCAAGGTCAGTGTATTGGCTCTGGTGTGTTATCGATTAGTGATCGAGCTTTTTTTGATATTGATAGCGATCATAAAGTGATTGTGTCTTTTATCGCGCCTGAGTATCAATATACTCGTCTCATTAATAAAGATAATCCAATGATATTGATTAATTTAGGTGAAAGTCAGGCCATTGATACTTTTACCGAATATGTTTATCAGGGCATGATCCATATTTGGAAAGGCACAGACCATATTCTCTTTTTATTAGCATTGTTGTTAACTTGCGTACTCGTGCGCGAACAAAAAAAATGGCAAGCCATTGATAATCCTAAGCGCATTTTCACCGATACCGCGTGGATTATTACCGCATTTACGTTAGCGCATTCTGTCACATTAACAGCTACCGCGATGGGAATCCTTAATTTTAGTAGCCATTTGGTCGAACTTGGTATTGCATTATCAGTATTGTTTGCCGCGTTAAATAATGTTTGGCCAATTGTATTTCGATTAGGTTGGGTGACGTTTGCGTTTGGTTTATTACACGGTATGGGATTTGCCGGAGTATTAGGTGAGCTTGGACTGCCTGAAAACCAAAAGCTATTGGCGATTTTAGCGTTTAATGTGGGTGTAGAAGTGGGCCAGCTGGCCATTTTAGCTGTGGTGTTGCCATTGTTAATCTTTCTTCGACACACACTTTGGTATCGAAACTGGGGCATGCAATTAGGATCTGTGGCAATTGGTTTGATGGCGATTCAGTGGTCAGTTGAACGTTTTTAATGTTGATTAGCTCAATCAGTAGCTGCCTTTATGCTGGTGGCTACTTTTAGGCGATGTGATAAAAGCATAAGTTGATTTTATTCGAATTCAACCATTAACGGCATGCCCCAAATTGAATGCCAACAATTAGCCTGTCTTAACGTCCTCTTGCTTATTTTCTTGTCTATTTCTGCTTTAACGAAAAGTCTTAATTGCGCTAGGGCCTGTTTTAACGTGTTTTTTGTTCCAATGAACAGCTAGCCCTAGATATTGCTCGCTTTCTTCCATAGAATGGTAAGTTAACTTTTTATCAGCAGCGACGAATATTCTGCTGTAGCTTTATTAGGTATATTGATGTCTGCGAAACTGTTTAATCTCCCCATTAAGCTTTCATTAGAGATGATTGCGAAACTGTTTTCTGCAACGCAAATTCAAAAAGCGAAAAACTATTTGATCCAAGGACGAGTGTTGGAAGTCACTGCTAGAAGTGATAATCATGACATTGAGGCCTACGTTGAAGGATCGGCCGCAGAACCCTATCGTCAGGAGATCACGCTGGTTAATGTTAATCACAAAATCGTGATGCGCTCTCATTGTACTTGCCCCGTCAGAACCAACTGCAAACATGTTGCGGCAGCAATGCTGGCTTTAGTTGATAAAAAGCCAGTTGAAGAACAACGTATTTATCAATGGTTACGTCAACTTGATGAGCAAAAGACGGTTACAGAGTGCGATATTGAAGAAGATGAAGAAAAAGATCGCATCATTTACGTGTTATCCAGTGATCCTCACGGTATTTTTGTCGAATTTAAGCGCAGTAAATTAAATAAAAAAGGTCAATATAATAAGGGTAGCAAGCTTGCGCTATCTGATATCCGCTATAGCATGCCGTGGTGGATAGAGCCTGAAGACAAACAAATTATAAGTTTGCTGCTTTCATCCAATAATCATGGTTCTAAAATTTACATCGAAGGTGAAATTTCTTATTTAGCGCTCACCAAAGTCGTCGCGGCTGAAATGTGCTTCTGGGAAGAAAATCGCACACCGCTAACATGGACTAAAGCCATTAAGCCAGAGTTTATTTGGTGCGAACTTGATAAAAAATATACCCAAATGCAAATGCGTATGCCTGGGCTTGATAATTGGGAGTTTGTTGCCACTGAGCCACCATTATTTGTTGAGTTAGATTATTTGCATTTAGGTTTGATTGATACTGACTTACCCGTTAAAAAATTGAGCTTGTTACAACATATGCCACCCGTTCCACTGGCTCAAGTGGATGATATTAGTCATAAAATGCTACAGCATTTCTCTCCTAAAACGGTGCCAGTACCGAGTGAGATTGATTTTTGTGAGATAACCGACCCAGTCGTCACACGATTAACCTTTACCCGCGAGTATTTTGCAGACAGCCAGATTATGCAACCGGTTATTCGGGTCGATCATATTTATGGTGAAATAACATTTAATGCCACAACTAAACCAGAGCGTATTAGTTTAGTGAGAAAGAATCAGGTGCAATATCAAGTTCATCGGCAAGTAGATAAAGAACTTGCTGTATTGCAGTTTTTAACCGATTTTGGTTTGGTGACACTTGAGCCTGAAGCGGTGTTGAGTAGTTCACAACGCCCCTATTATGTCAGTGTGGGTTTATTGCCTGAGTCTATTTTTGAATGGTCTGAATTAACCGAAAACCGTCTTGACGATTTAGCCGCTTTTGGCGCAGAAATCTATTTTGAAGATGATTTTGATTTGCAGATTGTTGATGCGCAATTAGATGTCGATTTGGTTGATGATGACGAATCTGGGTGGTTTTCATTATCGCTTAGTGCCGACATTGATGGTCAAAGTGTGCCGTTATTAGCACTTGTGGCTCGTTGGTTACAACAAAACGGTGAGCCAGATGATGACGATGAATTACTTTTACCGGGTCCCAATGGTGGCTTTATTAAAATTAAAGCCAAAACGATTAAGCCTTTGATTAGTATTATTCAAGAATTATTTAATCGTCATTCAGGTGATGTGATTGCGATACCTCGCAATCGAGCACATATTTTAAATGACTTATCGGCCAGTGACGTGCGTTTACTTAATGGTGAGCGAGTTCGTAATTTAGCGACTAAACTCGTAGAGTTTAAAGGGGTTACCCCGATTGAGTTACCTGATGGCTTAAATGCAACCTTACGTGATTATCAAAAGCAGGGATTTGATTGGCTATGTTTTCTTAAAGAATATCAACTGGGTGGTATTTTAGCTGATGATATGGGCTTAGGTAAAACCATTCAAACTTTGGCATTTTTACTTAAAGCCAAGCAAGAGGCTACAGAGCATCGAACCAGCTTAATTGTTTGCCCAACAAGCTTGGTGGGTAACTGGTTAAAAGAAGCCAATAAGTTTGCGCCGTCACTTAATGTTGTGGTGATTCACGGTAATAAACGTCAGTCGTTATTAGAACAAATTAACCAGTTTGATGTAGTGATAACCACATATCCATTAATGTTACGTGATGAAGCCATATACAGTGACTATGTGTTTGAACACATTATTTTAGATGAAGCACAACAGATTAAAAATGCTCAAGCCAAAGTGACACAAGTGATTAAAACACTTAAAGGTCGGTTCCGTTTATGCTTGTCTGGTACGCCGCTAGAAAATCATTTAGGTGAGCTGAAATCATTGATGGATTTTTGTTTACCGGGCTTATTAGGCCAACACACTTATTTTAATAAAGAGTTTCGCGGCCCGATTGAAAAGCAAGCTGATGTTGAAAAGTCGCAGTTGTTGAGTAAACGTATTGCTCCTTTTATGCTGCGGCGAACTAAAAAAGAAGTGGTGTCAGAATTACCCGATAAAACGGTGATTATTCAAACGTTGGAACTTGAAAAAGACCAGCGTAATTTGTACGAATCTATCCGTTTAGTGATGGAGAAAAAACTCCGTGAGTTGTTTGCGAAAAAAGGGGTTTCCAGCAGTCATATTGAATTTTTAGATGCGTTATTGAAATTACGCCAAGCCTGTTGCGACCCTCGTTTAGTTAAGCTTGAACAAGCACAGCAGGTTAAAGACAACGCTAAAATGACCTGGTTAATCCAAAATCTACCAGAGATGATTGAAGAAGGCCGTAAAATTTTAATTTTTAGCCAATTTACCGGTATGTTGACACTCATAGAAGAAGAATTAACACGTTTGGCTATTAGTTATAGTAAGTTGACAGGTCAAACACGTGAGCGTCAAGTGCAAATAGATGCGTTTCAAGAAGGTGAAAATTCGGTGTTTTTGATCAGTTTAAAAGCCGGTGGAACGGGGCTAAATTTAACCGCTGCAGATACTGTTATTCACTTCGACCCGTGGTGGAACCCTGCAGCAGAACGTCAAGCAACAGACCGTGCTCATCGTATTGGTCAGTTAAACCCTGTATTTGTATATAAACTGATTGCTCAAGGTACGGTTGAAGAAAAAATTCAAGAGATGCAGCAACATAAGCAAGGTTTAGCCGACAGCATTTTATCCGATGGTTCTCAAGGCCCGTGGAAGGGAAATGCCGACGACTTATTGGCTTTGTTAAGTTAGATGCAAGTGTTTAATCATGGATAATCCATTTAGGCTAAGTGAACTAATAATGCAATTATGCGGGTGAGTGTTGCCCGCAAACTTTACTGACATCTAATCATGATGTCTCGTTACTCGTATTTCCCCCCAAATGTTTGGCTACAATTGCTCATAAACTTATTGAATTAGGTGTTCTTGTGAATATTATTTTATTGACTCATCCTCGCGAAATGCTGCGAGAGAACAATACCGGACAGTTAGTGTCGCCGGTGTTAGGTGATCGTGTGCGAGTGGTTGAGTGGCATCGTAAGCAGCCCGATGCAGAATTGTTGAGGTCAATTGCCGCTAGTCAAGTGGGATTGGTGTTTCCGAGTACGAATGAAAATACTTTGGAAAAAACAGGTGAAATCACTAAAACACTATTATATTTAGTGATTATAGATGCGACATGGCAAGAGGCACGCAAAATATTTAATCAAAGCCCTTACCTACAAGGATTACCTAGAGTGCCATTAATGGGGGCTGCTAAGTCGATATATCCGTTAAGACGTAATCAAATAGAAGGAGGCTTATGTACAGCAGAGTGTGTAATACATTTACTAACACAGTGGGAAAACGTAAACGAAGCTCAACAGTTACATCAGTCATTAATGGCATTGATTAACCGCTGAGTTAGTTAGTTTAATGAGAACTGAACGTTAACTTGTAAAGGTAAAATGTTTTAAGTCAATGAAAAATAGAAAATTATTATAAAAATCGGAGGTTGATATGTTTGACACAATTCGTGTTAAATTCTCATTAATATTTATCATATTTGCGTTTGCTCTTGCCATTATGGCCATTACAAATGCTGTTCAGAGTCAGAACCAGTTAGCACAAATTCATGAATTAAGTCGTCAATTTAACCCCGCGGTATCCAGTATTATTAATGGTGATCGTGATTTGTATCAAGCCCATTTAAGTGAAGTTATTTTGCTTGATGATGAATTAACTGATCAACAAAAAGATGAACAAATAGATAATTGGCAAGAGAATGCAGAGCAAGCTAAACAAAGAGTGGCCGATTTTGGTCGTTTATTAAAAGAGTATCCGGATGCTCTTAATGCTCTAAAGGGGTTTGATAATCAATATCAAAAATGGTTCTCAGCTTCAAAGTCTGTTATTGATGCCATTAAAATTGATGATTATTCGGCAGCGAAACAACGTCATACCGATGAGTCTTTACCTGAATTTACTCGGTTGCGTGATATTTTTAATGCTGCAGGTGAACGTGCTGATGCGCAAGTAAAATTAATTGATTCAAATAACACTCAAATATCAAAAAATAATATGACAGTATTATTTGTCGTGTCAGGTATTTTGATTGTATTGATAGTCTTTTTAGCCTATTACGGTCCTAAAATTGTAGTAGATAGAATCCGTGATGTGACCGACCGCATAAGCGATATTGGTAACGGTGATGGGGATTTAACTCGACGGTTAACGATAAGAAAAGACGATGAAATCGGCCAGTTAGCAGAAACATTTAATCATTTTGTGGATCATTTACAGCAAATGATAATCTCAATTGATAAACAGTCTAGCGATGTAAACAGCAGTATTGAGCAATTAGCCGATAATGCCGCAACAGCGAGTCAAATTAGCCAAGACCAACATTTTACCGTTGATAGTATTGTGACTGCAGTTAATCAAATGAGCTCTGCTGTACGTGATGTGGCTAAAAATGCACTCGATACGGCATCTGAGATTAATAATGTGAATGATCAAACTGTCGAGGGAAAGCGCATTTTATCTTTGTCTGTCGATAATATTAGTCAACTGTCTGAATCTGTTCAGCATGCGGTGCAAGTTATTCAAGCGTTATCGACCAATTCATCACAAATTGCATCTGTACTAGATGTTATTCGAGGTATTGCAGAGCAAACAAACTTGTTAGCACTAAATGCCGCAATTGAAGCGGCTAGAGCGGGTGAACAAGGGCGAGGTTTTGCCGTTGTTGCTGATGAGGTAAGAACACTCGCTAGCCGAACTGAGCGGTCAATTCAGGATATTCAGAATATGATTGAACAACTGCAGCATGGTGTTAAAGATGCCGTTAACACCATTGAGGCGGGGGCGAGTTTAACCGTGACAACGGTTGAGTTATCATCACAGACACAAGCGTCATTGGACCTGATTTTGCAAGCTACGGCCAAAGTAAGCGAGATGTCGACCCATACCGCTGAAGCCACAGAGCAGCAAACGCATGTTACTGAAGAAATTAATCGTAACTTAACCGAGCTGTCTGATAAAACACGCCATTGTAATGATGTGATTGCTGAGAATCAAAATATTGCCAAGAAAACGGCTTCGGTTTGTCAATCTCTTCGTTCAGATGTATCTCGTTTTAAGGTTGTTTAATACCAATCCTATTAAATATGTGATCTTTCAGCGGGAGTTCAAAGTGCTGTAGGCAAGGCAGATGATTGAAGCGAATAGTGATCCTCGGTAACAAGCTCCTGCGTTACTCTACCTCCAGCATC
>NZ_JBSQBN010000110.1:0-15422 GCF_053850585.1 Shewanella sp. A22 | reverse complement strand
AGCGAATAGTGATCCTCGGTAACAAGCTCCTGCGTTACTCTACCTCCAGTATCTGACCGCCATGGATGGTGGGAATGTCTTATTTTTTATGGAAAAAAATAGACCATGCCGTCGTATTTTGAAAGCACCTAACGAAGCATAAAGGACTTTGAAACCTGCCAGAATGGAGTCTCTCAGGTATGCCACTTCTGTGTTACATCGATTTAAAAGGGAACAACCATTTCTACATCAATGTGCCTTGAATTGAAAAACCTGAGAGACGCTGAACTGACCAGATATTTAATGAGATTGGTATAATTAAGCTTTACGCACTACGCGAACAGCAGTGATATTAAGGCGTATTCTCTAAGCTAATGATAGTTTGTCTTAGTCTAGCCATCTTCAATTACCAGCAGGGGGTGTAAATAAAACATTGAATATTAAGATAATAATATTGAGTTACCATGTTAATTTTCGACTAAAAAAGGGCTTATCAATGATATATCTTGATAAGCCCCCTTTCACAGTATTTAAACGGATTGATTGCTACTTAACTGCGGCGTTTAACCTCTGTAAACATGCCGAGCACTAGGCTAATACAAGCAAGTATTAAAATAATAGCAAACGGAAGTGCTGCGATAATGGTAACCGACTGAAGTGCTTGAATAGAGTCAGTACCGCCAATCCACAACATCACCATAGCGATTATCGCGGAGATAACCGCCCACACTATTTTTTGCTTCATCGGTAATTCCAACTTACCGCCTGCGGTCATGCTATCGACCACGATAGAGCCTGAATCTAAAGTCGTAACAAAGAACACGATAATCAGTACAACCGCAATAATGGACAGCATATCACCCATTGGATAAGCATCAAGCATGTAGAACAAACTCAAGGAAACGTCAGTAATACCTTGCTCTGCCCCTAGTTGGCCAACCTTATCAATCACTTGTTGAATCGCGATGCCACCAAAAAAAGACATCCAAGCAGTGGTCACTAAGGTGGGAATAATCAACACACATGCCAGAAACTCACGTACGGTGCGACCACGGGAAATTCGCGCGACAAACATACCAAAGAAAGGCGCATACGCTATCCACCAGGCCCAGTAAAATACAGTCCAACCGTGTAACCAGCTGGTGTCTTCACGGCCAGAGTTCTGGCTCAGTGGTATGATATTTTTTACATAACCAACAACGGCGGTCGCCAATGAATCGAGCACCGTCGTGAAATTAAGAATGCTGATAAAGCCAAGGAATATAAAGGCAATAATCATGTTGATATTGCTCAACAGTTTAACCCCACCATCCATGCCTCGAACCACAGAGAGAATAGCAAGCCCCATAATGAGCAGAATAATCGTCAGTTGCAGAAAAATACTATTTTCAAAACCAAACACATGGCTTATTCCGCTGGCGGCTTGAGAACCACCTAAACCCAGTGACGTTGCAAGACCGAACAAAATAACCAATACAGCCATAATGTCGATGACATCACCGATTTTCCCCCAGACTTTATCACCTAATATGGGATAGAAAACCGAGCGCATAGAAAGCGGCAAGCCTTTATTATAAACAAAATATGCTAATGAGAGCGCGGTCATGCCGTAGATAGCCCAAGCATGAAAACCCCAGTGGAATACCGAAGCGCCGAGCGCTAATTCACGGCCTTCAGGTGTAAATGGTGCCACGCCTAGCGGGGTGCCAAACCAATCGGTATAGAACGCTGTTGGCTCTGCCACGCCCCAGAAAATAAGGCCTATGCCCATACCTGCAGCAAATAGCATGGATATCCAAGACACTGTCGAGTAGTCAGTAGTGGCGTTATCACCGCCTAAGCGAATTTTGCCTAATGGGGAAAAGGCTATCCCAATGGCAAAAATGAGCATAATGTTAGCAGTCCACATGAACACGAAGTCAAAGTGAGATAAAGCGGCAGCCTTGACAGAATCAATGGCCGCTTTGGCATCTGCGGGTGGAAAAACCAGCAGAGCCACAATAAATAAAATGGATAAACCGACTGAAACAGTAAAAACGGTGTTGTGGACATCCATGCCCCACTTTAAAATATTGTCTTGACCAACTTGATAATCGGTTGAGTGGATACTGTATTTTTTTGACTTAAATTTCATAATTAGAAGGTTTACTTATTCGAAATAACAAATATCAACTCCATTTTTTAATTGATACTGATTATATAGTTAATAAAATACAAGGGCTGTTGTATACCATGATTTACGCAGCAGTTTCATTCACGTCAAAGAGAAGCCTTTGACGTATAAATATTTGGCTAAACGTATACGCGTGAAGTACACGTTATTTGGCAATCTGCTCATGCAAAAAAGCAGATACATTGTCTGAGTCAATCCTTATGGAGAGCTCCTTAAACGCCAGAAACAAAAAAAGCCGTTGGTAATCAACGGCTTTTTTTGTATTTAATGTGGCGGAGGGATAGGGATTTGAACCCTAGAACGGGATAAACCGTTGCCGGTTTTCAAGACCGGTGCATTCGACCACTCTGCCATCCCTCCGAGCGGGCGAATAATATGACAATGACCGTTTTGTGTAAAGCCAAAATTGCAAATAATCGGTTAAGTGTCTATTAAATGCCCAAGTTTAGGTGTTTTTGTCTAACAACTTTTCAAACGGTATTTATCCGATAAACATCTGCCAAACATATCAAACATCCAAAACCTCCGCCAAACGACGTAATGTGCCAATTGCGTAGTAACATACATGATAAAACCAACGATAACGGCAACTTTGCTTGATTTGATTAGGCTTAATGTTTACCTTTACAGCAAGTAATTTTGCCAATGCCAAGGATAGCGAGATGCTTTCAGAACAAGCATTCGAGATGATAGATATTGTTGCCCGTGTGGGCAGTTTTACCGCCGCAGCCAATAAGTTGAATAAAGTGCCCTCTGCGGTGAGTTATGCCATTAAACAAATTGAAGATGACTTAGGGGTCATATTGTTTGAGCGCCACCATCGTAGTGTCAGCTTAACCCCTGCAGGTGAACATTTTGTCGCGCAGTCACGCGAGATCATGACCAAGCTTAATAATATTAAACGTGATACCCAGAAAGTGGCTAATGGCTGGCGCCCTTCTTTATCGATTGCAATTGACAACATGGTTCGTGCTGACAAAATTAGTGGCTTAATAGCTGATTTTTATCGCCATTTCACCGATATTGAATTGATAATACGCTTAGAAGTGTATAACGGCGTATGGGAAGCATTGTCCACGGGCAAGAGCGATATCGCTATAGGAGCAACTTCAAGCATTCCTGTGGGTGGCACCTTTAAGTCCCGTGAAATGGGGATGATTCAATGGTCATTCTTAGTCGGTAAAAATCACCCATTAGCCAAAGCGGAACATGCGTTAACAGATGAAGAGTTATTACAATATCCGTCAATATGCTTGCAAGATACTGCACATAATATTGCCCATAGACCTAATTGGTTGTTGAATAATCAACGCAGAATTGTAGTACCCGATTGGATCAGAGCAATAAATTGTTTTAGAGAAGGCTTAGGTGTGGGCTATATGCCATATCATTTGGCTGATATTTTTATAAAAGCCGGTGCGCTAATAGAAAAACAGCTCGCCACGCCAAAGCAAGACACAGCATGTTGCTTAGCTTGGAATAATGCCAATATGACTCCCGCTATGCAATGGGTGATTGATCACCTAGGCGATACCGAAAAATTAAAAAAAGAATGGCTTAGTTAATTGAACAACTTAAATATGTTTTTGTTAATACCATTACTTATACAAGCGTTTATGTTAAATTAGCGACTATTAAGATGATGTTTGTTATGAATTAATTTTTGTTTAATGTACATTGCTTACCCTATACAAAAGGATTTAGCTTCAGAGTGAAAAATATTTTTTCTCGTTGAGCAAATCATTGAGTTAACACCTGGAGACGATAATGAATCAACAATCTGTAATATCACCCAGTCTATCGACGACCGAAGTCAATAAACTGTTAAAAAACACTTATATGCTTCTTGCGATGACATTGGCTTTTTCTGCGGTAACCGCAGGTTTGGCCATGGTAATAAACATTGGTCCTATGATGTCATTAGGCTTATCACTAGGTAGCTTAGTGTTATTATTTGTCACCCTAAAAAAAGCAGACAGTTCTGCTGGTATCTTTTGGGTATTTGCTTTTACAGGCATGCAAGGCGCGTCGCTCGGTTACATTCTTAATCATTATGCTGGTATGGCAAATGGTCCTGGCTTAATTATGCAGGCGTTAGGCTTAACCTCTATCATTTTCGTGTCGCTTTCAGCGTATGCGTTAACCACTAAGAAAGACTTTTCATTTATGGGCGGCTTCTTATTTGCGGGTTTATTAGTGATGATCGGTGCGATGGTCATTAATATCTTCGTTGGTAGCTCAATAATATTTATGGCAATGAATGCAGGTATTGCATTGTTAATGACCGGTTTTATTCTATATGACACCAGTCGTATCGTGAATGGCGGCGAAACAAACTACGTTCGTGCAACTATTTCATTGTACTTAGACTTTTTAAACTTGTTCATAAGCCTGTTACATTTAATGGGTATTGGCAACGACGATTAATCGCCGATAGAGTTCATCAGTAAATTACGTTAAAATGACCCTACATTAGGGTCATTTTTTTTATAATGAGCAAATTCATCATTCAAGTAAACGGCAGTGTTTATGGCTCTACAGCCAGTTTTCACGCGTTATCATTTTGCCAAAGCGCATTAGCTAATGGCCATCAAATTATCAACGTCTTTTTCTATCAAGATGGCGTAACCAACAGTAATGCCCTCACCTGTCCTGCATCTGACGAAATTGATATGCATTCGAATTGGCAATCATTGTCATCAAAACATTCAATACCGCTGACTAATTGTGTGTCAGCTGCTCTGCGGCGTGGTGTATTGTCTGCACAAGATGCGGCTGAGAATGGTAAACCACAGTGGAATAGCAGCGAAACCTTTACCATGGGCGGTTTAGGTGAATTAGTGGTTGGTATTGAACAAGCAGATAGATTGATTAGCTTTTAAGGTCTGAGTGGAATAGACGATGAAATCACTGGTGATTATTTTTAGGCATGCCCCTTTTGGTACAACAAGTACACGTGAAGGGTTAGATTTTGCCATGCTTAGCGCGAGCTTCGAGCAACAAGTGAGTCTGGTATTTACCAATGAAGCGATATTGCATTTACTGGCGGGTCAAACCCCTGAAACAGCAGGCTCTAAAGATTATATATCAGCGTTTAAAGCGTTATCTCTTTATGATATTGATACCGTTTTAGTGTGTGAAGTATCTATGACCACATTAGGGCTACAACCCGATGATCTTAGTATTCCCACTACTGTGGTCACGTCAGAGTTAATAACCCAAACCCTGCAAGCGGCTGATGAGGTGTTAGTATTTTGATATTACATCATATCCAAACGTCTGCAATGACCGACGATGCGTTAACTACATGCCTGAGGTATATTCACCCTACAGACAGTGTTTTATTGTCTAGCGATGCGGTGAATTGTTTATTACAAACCCATTGGCAACAAGCTTTAGCAGACGTAAAGCTGTTTGTGTTACAAGATGATGTAATAGCAAGAGGTTTAATGGATCGCTTGATGATTACCTTTGCCAATAACACAACCAGCAGTTTTAATATTATTGATTATTCACAATTTGTTGAACAATCTTTGTTACACGACAAGGTGATAACTTGGTAAATTTTTTTGAATTTAATGGTCAACAAATAGAAACCGATCATCAAGGTTATTTAAAGAATGTCAATGATTGGCAAGAATCAATGGCTGTAGTTATTGCGGCCACGGAGAATATTGAGTTGACCGAACAACATTGGGAGGTCGTTCGTTTTGTACGCGATTTTTACCTTGAATACAAAACTAGCCCCGCTATCCGAGTATTAGTTAAAGCGATAGGTCAGCGCTTAGGGCCAGATAAAGGTAATTCTAAGTACCTTTATACTTTATTTCCGGTCGGCCCGGCAAAACAAGCTACAAAAATTGCAGGTTTACCCAAACCAGCAAAATGTTTGTAACTACGCGAGAACAAAAAAGCCCAGCTAAGTTATCTTAACAGGGCTTTTAGTTATCAACTCAAGATTATTTAGGAAAAACGTTTTCAACCACTATCAATGCAGCTTGAGCTAGTTCAATAATTACCAACAATATAAAAAAGAAGATAACGATTGAATAGACAAGCCCACGATTATCACGTCGACTTGAACCCATTTCTTATTGTACCAATCCTTATAAACAAGTGTTCAACGTAAAGTGACACACCCTTTCAATACAACATAGAAGTAGTCAATATAATGCGCCCCTGTAAGGTTTGTTGCAACAAATATTGCGCCTTACAGTAAAACAAAATACGATACCACATTTGACTTCAGCACTAAGATAACCGCGCCTAATATTGAGTACGGTTGTGATTTAGTGAGACTTAGCCAATCACACTTAAGCCGCCCATGTATGGACGTAAAACATTTGGTACTGTAATGGTGCCATCTTGATTTTGATAGTTTTCAAGTACAGCCACTAACGTACGGCCGACAGCTAAACCAGAACCATTTAAGGTGTGCAATAAGGCTGGCTTGTTATCGACTTTACTGCGGTATCTAGCTTGCATTCTACGCGCTTGGAAATCTTTCATGTTTGAACAAGATGAAATTTCACGGTAGGTATTTTGTGCCGGTAACCACACTTCAATATCAAAGGTTTTGCTTGAACCAAAGCCCATATCACCAGTACATAACACCATAGTGCGGTATGGTAAATCTAACAACTGCAATACTCTTTCTGCATTAGCAGTAATTTCATCTAGGGCTTGCATAGAATGATCTGGATGAGCAATTTGTACTAGCTCTACTTTGTCGAATTGATGTAGACGGATCACACCACGAGTATCACGACCATAAGAGCCCGCTTCACTGCGGAAACATGGCGTTAACGCCGTCATTTTCATCGGCAGTTCGCTTTCATCCACGATCATGTCGCGCACATAGTTAGTTAATGGCACTTCTGCAGTTGGAATAAGTGATAAACCTTGGCCTTCTTCGGTGGCCGGTTTAGTGTGGAATAAATCTTCACCAAACTTAGGTAATTGCCCTGTACCTAATAAGCTTTCTTCGTTAACCAATAACGGTACGTATGTTTCAGTATAGCCATGTTCAGTGGTATGTAAGTCTAACATAAACTGACCTAACGCACGGTTTAAGCGAGCAATTTGCCCCCGCATGATAATAAAACGTGAGCCGGAAATTTTTACCGCGTTTTTAAAATCTAGTCCTTCTAATGCCTCACCTAAGTCAATATGATCTTTGACTTCAAAGTCGAATACTTTTGGGGTGCCCCAACGACGTACTTCAACATTGTCATTTTCATCTGCACCAATGGGAGCTGATTCGTCTGGCAAATTTGGCACGCTCATGGCGATGCTATTGATCTGTTGCAACAACTCAGCAAGCTCAGCTTTTTTAGCATCTAGCTGTGCACCTAAATCACCCACTTGCGCCATAATCGAACTAGTATCTTCGCCGCGTGCTTTAGCTTGACCAATCGACTTCGATATCGCATTACGCGACGCTTGTAAGTCTTCTGTAGCAACTTGAAGCGATTTACGCTTTTCTTCAAGTTTGGTCAAATTATCGACTTCAAGAATAAAGCCACGAGTGGCTAAACGCTCAGCAGTGATTTCAAGTTCATTACGCAAAAATTTTGGATCTAGCATGTTGTTAATTCTTTTAAGTTAAACGCGAGAAAGTATAAGTTGTTGACCTAAATACACCATAAACAGACATAAGGTGACATTCAACAACACATTTAAAATAGCTTTAAACCATAAGCCTTCTTGCAATAGCAATAAGGTTTCATTTGAGAAAGTCGAAAACGTGGTTAACGCGCCTAATAGGCCAATGCCGACAAGCGCTTTTATTTCAGGGCTAACATGACTCAACTGCCCTAATGTATAAACGGCACCCATTAAAAACGATCCCAATAGATTGACTAACAGTGTACCAAAAGGAAAACTGCTTCCAAATAGCTGGATCATAAAAATTGACAAAAGATAGCGTAAAACAGCACCAATTGAGCCACCTAACGCAACGAGCAACACATTAATCATAGCGTTTGTCCTCACTTTGCTGATCAAGCTGGCTCAATTGCGCCAATTTGTCTTGAATGCGTTTTTCAAAACCTCTATTAGTGGGCTGATAAAATTGGCTATGTTGTAATGACTCAGGGAAGTAATTTTCACCTGCCGCATAAGCACCCAACTCATTATGTGCATATCGATATTCTTTACCAAAACCTATTTCTTTCATCAATTTGGTTGGCGCATTACGTAGATGATTAGGAACTGGTTCGTGTCCTGTTTGTTTGGCTAACTCTCTAGCTTGGTTAAATGCGCTATAAACGGCATTACTCTTGGGCGCACTGGCCATGTATAAAACAGCTTGTGCAATAGCACGTTCACCTTCGGCAGGGCCTATGCGGTGATAACAATCCCACGCGTTTAATGCAACCGTCATAGCAACGGGATCGGCATTACCAATATCTTCTGAGGCTATAGCCAGTAATCGACGCGCAACATACAAGGCATCGCCACCACCTTCTAAAATTCGGCAATACCAATACAAAGCGGCATCGGGCGCAGAGCCCCGTACTGACTTATGCACAGCTGAAATTAAATCGTAAAATTGATCACCATTTTTATCGTAACCCGCAGCTTGATGTCCAGCGACTTGAGTGAGCATTTCGGTGGTAAATTCGCCGCCATCGCTGACTAAATCACTCATGAGTTCTAGCAAGTTAAGCGCTTTACGTGCATCACCATCGCTAATATCAGCAAGCTGCTTAGTGACATCATCAGGCAGTGTTAACTGGCGTTTGCCTAAACCGCGTTCAACATCGGTTAATGCTTGAGTGACAATTAAACTAATTTCGTCTGAGGTTAAGCGATTAATAAGGTAAACACGCGCCCGAGATAATAAGGCGTTATTGATTTCAAATGAGGGGTTTTCGGTCGTTGCACCAATAAAAATAACCGTACCATCTTCAATAAAGGGTAAAAAAGCATCTTGCTGGCTTTTATTAAAGCGGTGAACTTCGTCGACAAATAATAAGGTACGTTGACCACGACTTTGAGCGATAGCTTTTGCTTGTTCTATTGCTGCACGAATATCTTTTACACCCGACGTGACCGCGGATATACGTTCAACATGGGCGTTGGCATAATGGGCAATTAATTCTGCTAAAGTTGTTTTTCCTGTCCCTGGCGGCCCCCACAGCAACATTGAATGTGCTCGGTTAGCTTCCAGAGCTTTACGCAGAGGCTGACCGTCACCCAACAAATGTGCCTGACCAATGTATTCGCTAATGTCTCTTGGACGCATGCGGGCAGCCAAGGGACGAAAGTCTGGGGCAAAATCAAAACCTAAATTAGCCATCAAACAACCTAGTTCGTTTGCTTTAAACGTTGATCGTCTATATCAACGTTATCAGGCACGGCAAACTTAAAGATATCGGCTTCGTTATCTTTTACTAAGCGCTGCTGAGTTAATGAAAATTGGCTCAAGTTTCCTTGTTCATCGGTTAAGTTAAATTTAACTAATTGATCATTGTCAAAACATACGCTTACCGCAACCACATTACTATTGAGCTTTTTAGGTTGGATATCAAAACAATGTAATGTGCCTTTAACGTCTTGCTTGATAACTGAGTATTTAGCCCATGTCGCTTCATCTCGATGAACCAATAAAGCCATTGGTGATGCATCGACCGCTTGGGCCACATCCATCACAGTGACTTCTTCGGCAAAGGGATTAAAAATCCACAAATTTGCACCATCAGCCACAATCAATGACTCATCTGGCTGAGTTAAATGCCAGTAAAACTGATTAGGATACGCAAGCGCAAACACACCACTTCCGGTTTGAATGGGCTTATTGTTAATGTCAGTGACCTGCTGGGAAAATGTCGCATGTAAGCTATCAATATTAGATAACTTTGCGCGTAACTGTGTAGCGTCATCAGCCATAGCGGCAAAACAACTTAAACTGGTTGTCAATAATAGACTTAATACCGCAAAACGTTTGTTCATCATTACCATTAATTCCTCGGTGGTGGCGGTGCCAACACTTCACGATTACCATTGTGGCCTTGGGCTGTCACAATACCTTGGCTTTCCATCATTTCAATAATACGGGCAGCGCGATTGTAACCAATTTTAAATTTACGTTGTACGCTAGAAATAGAGCCGCGGCGAGTTTCGGTCACAAACGCTACTGCATCATCGTATAAAGCGTCCAACTCTTCTTCGCTGTCTGAGGTTTCACCTGGTAGCAACACTTGCTCGCCATCGGTAGCGCCATTAAGAATGTCTTCGATATATTGCGGCTTCCCGCGAGCGCACCAGTCGGCAACCACTTTGTGCACTTCATGATCATCAATAAATGCCCCATGTACACGATTTGGCACCCCTGTGCCGGGGGGGAGATACAACATATCACCCATACCTAACAAAGTTTCTGCGCCCTGTTGGTCAAGAATGGTACGCGAGTCAATACGTGACGACACTTGGAACGCAATACGCGTCGGAATATTAGCTTTTATTAAACCCGTGATAACATCAACTGACGGACGTTGGGTTGCTAATATTAAGTGAATACCTGCAGCTCGAGCTTTTTGCGCGATACGGGCTATCAGTTCTTCTACTTTTTTACCTACGATCATGATCATGTCAGCAAATTCGTCAACAACAACCACAATAGAAGGCAGTTTTTCTAACGGCGGAGCATCATCTAACATGCTTTCAGACGACTTCCATAATGGATCGGGAATATACTCGCCTTTAGCCGCAGCTTCTTTAATTTTTATGTTGTAACCTTTAAGGTTACGCACCCCTAACGCCGACATTAACTTGTAACGTCGCTCCATTTCACCAACACACCAACGCAGTGCATTGGCGGCTTCTTTCATGTCGGTAACGACTTCACAGAGTAAATGTGGGATCCCTTCATACACAGATAACTCGAGCATTTTAGGGTCAATCATAATAAAACGGACGTCATCTGGGCCTGATTTATACAATAAACTGGTGATCATCGCGTTCACACCTACCGACTTACCAGAACCTGTGGTTCCTGCCACCAATAGATGCGGCATTTTGCCTAAATCAACCACAACTGGATCGCCAGCGATGTCTTGGCCTAACACCATAGACAAGCTTGACTTGCTTTCTTTAAAGGCTGCTGAATCCAGTACATCGCGCATAAAGACTGTTTCACGAAATTTATTAGGTAACTCAAGACCTACATAGGCTTTACCTGGAATGACTTCAACAACGCGCACGTTTTCGGACAATAATGAACGAGCCAAATCTTTCGATAAATTGGTGATTTTAGACGCTTTAACCCCTGGGGCTAATTCAAGTTCAAAACGGGTAATAACAGGCCCAGGGTACACCCCTACTACATTGGCGATAATGTTAAAATCTGCCAATTTAAGTTCAACTAATCGAGCCACCTGATCTAACTCAGCTTCACTAATAGGGTTTTTCTTACGATCAGGTACATCAAGTAAGGTAATATTAGGAAGCGGATCCATCTTTTGCTTTGCCTGTGGGCTTTGACCATCAATAACCACAACACCATCAACAATTTTGGCTTCTTTTTTAGGCTGTTGCTGTGCAACTAATGCCCCTGTCGAATGAGATTTGCTAAAGGCGTCGTCGAATGAGTCATCAACCTTAACGTTATTGGTGATATCATCGTCTTCGTCATCAAACTCAACATCATCTTTACTGGCAACCCAAGGCGCAAAAGATGCATCGTCTTTATCAAGTTGCATCGACGGTTCTTGGCGATCATCTATATCAATGCTTTCGTCATCAATTTCAGTAACATTGCTCTCTTGTATTGGTTTTGCTTTACGGCTGAAAATACTTCGTTTCTTTTCGGCAACTGGAGGGACGGTTGCAATTGGTTTAGCTTGAATAGACGATTGACTTACACTAATTGATTGGTCATGTTGTCGATCATCTTGTTCATTGTATTGTCCCATCTCATCACGTCGCTGGGTAAACTTATCCACTAACGACATAAAACCTTTAGTATCTTCTGTTTCATGTTCACGCTTGAATGCGCGTGGTAGTGCCCATAACTTTTGGGCACACCAGATAGTGCCTAATCCCGTTAACTCAATAATGGTCAACCAGCTTATGCCCGTAGCAAGTGTGAAACCGGCGCCAATAAAGCACATTAACAACAAGGTTGTGCCGAGTTTATTAAAGTAAGGCAACATCGCCTGACCAATGACATCACCGGCCACGCCGCCAGCAGAAAACACAAACATATTATCGGCATTCATGCTCACTAGCGCAGCCAACGCAAGCAGCATAAGAATAAAACCTATTATTCTTAATCCTACGGAGAAAAAATCTATTTCAAATAATCGATGCGCCCGATTAAAAATAAACCAGCCAGTGGTTGCAATAAGAATAGGAATGAGGAAGGCGATAAAACCAAAGAAATAAAACAAAACATCAGCTATCCACGCACCAACGGCACCGGTCCAATTATAGATTTCACCTTGAAAATGCGACTGGCTCCAACCAGGGTCATTCGGATTGAAGCTGGATAATGCCAATAGAATATAGGTTGCAACCATGCAACAAAGAATTAAACCACCTTCAAGCAACCGCTGTAGGCCACTGAGTGTTTTTAGACTATTTTCCTGAGTCAAACGAAAACATCCATAAAAGAGTGAAAAATAAGGGTTAAGATAACAGAATATCGCTGTATTTGCAGTGATTATGCACCTTGATTAAATGAAGCTCAATCGATTGTTATACGGAATTAATCCTAACCCTTAAATGGGTTAGCAGACAGGCACAAACTGATGATTTAATGAACGAAATAGACAATTAAGAGAAAATGATGAATGTGTCCGCCAAATGACTGGTAGGTGTATTCATCATTCAAACTTAACAAATTTTTAGGAAATTTAATGAAAGTTAGCCTAAATTGTATAGAGCAACCTTATTAGTCTGTTTTACTTCTTCCATTACCACATAAGTACGAGTATCTGATACTGAAGGCAGTTTCAGCAATGTTTCACCTAATAAACGTCGATAAGCAGACATATCTGACACTCTTGTTTTCAATAAGTAGTCAAAATCACCAGAGACTAAATGACACTCTTGAATATCGTCAAGTAATTGTACTGCACGATTAAATCTGTCAAAAATATCTGGCGTATCACGATTAAGGGTGATCTCAACAAATACTAATAAAGATGCACCCAGAAAGTGTGGATTAACCAATGCGGTATAACCATTTATAAAACCTTGTTTTTCTAGCCTTTTTACTCTTTCCAAACAGGGCGTTGGGCTTAATCCTACTCGTTTTGATAATTCTACATTTGAAATGCGGCCATCCAACTGTAGTTCATTCAAAATATTACGATCAATGCGGTCTAAATCTTTCACGGAAAAGCTTTTACTATTTGCCATATTATCAACCTTGTTTTGTCCTTAAAACAATATTTAACTCTATTAAAGGAGCAACTTTAGCAGCATAATCTACTAAAGCAGCACTATACTAGAGTTCCCTGAAATAAGCACGTTCAGGTCACAATTAAAACAACTATACCCACTTTTGTGGGTTTTATTTCAATCGAGGCTCAAAAATGATTATTGGTGTTCCAACAGAAATCAAAAACCACGAATATCGTGTAGGCATGGTTCCGTCAAGCGTACGCGAATTGACAATTAAAGGTCACGCTGTTTTAGTTCAATCGGATGCGGGTGTGGGAATTGGATTTACTGATCAAGACTATATTGATGCAGGCGCCTCGATTTTAGCAACAGCAGCAGAGGTATTTGCCCAATCAGACATGATTGTAAAAGTAAAAGAACCACAAGCAATTGAACGTGCAATGCTACGTCAAGACCAAATTTTATTTACTTATTTACATCTTGCGCCTGATTTACCACAAACGGAAGAGCTCATTGCTAGCGGTGCCGTTTGTATTGCATATGAAACAGTAACCGATGACCGTGGAGGTTTGCCTTTACTCGCACCAATGTCAGAAGTCGCTGGACGCATGTCAATCCAAGCGGGTGCCCGTGCACTTGAAAAATCATTGGGTGGCCGTGGAATGTTACTTGGTGGTGTACCAGGTGTTGAACCTGCAAAAGTGGCCATTATCGGTGGTGGAATGGTCGGTACTAACGCTGCACAAATGGCAGTAGGTATGGGCGCAGATGTTGTCGTATTAGATCGTAGCATTGATGCATTACGACGTTTAAATGTTCAGTTTGGTTCTGCAGTTAAAGCCATTTACTCAACTGCAGATGCCATTGAACGTCATGTACTTGAAGCAGACCTTGTTATCGGTGGTGTGTTAGTTCCTGGTGCCGCAGCACCTAAACTGGTGACGAAAGACATGATCAAGCGCATGAAACCTGGCAGTGCAATTGTTGATGTTGCTATTGACCAAGGCGGCTGTGTTGAAACATCACATGCTACCACTCACCAAGACCCAACTTACATTGTTGATGATGTTGTACATTACTGTGTCGCCAACATGCCAGGTGCCGTTGCGCGTACTTCAACCTTTGCGTTAAATAATGCAACGTTGCCATACATCATCAAGTTAGCTAATCAAGGCTACAAACACGCATTATTAAATGACAAACATTTACTAAATGGCTTAAACGTCATACATGGCAAGCTTGTGTGTAAAGAAGTGGCTGAAGCATTAAACCTTGAGTTCACGGAACCAAAAAGCATGCTTAACTAATTCTACTTAATTAATAAAATGGAGGGTGTAACAGATTCTGTGTAACTGCAATTTAGTTAATATACTTCACAATTCTGTCCTCGAATTCAATAATAAATCGATTCATCGCAGTACGCCAGTTTCGAATGGGCATGGTCCATTTTTTACTGGCTTCTTTTATGGCAAGGTAAACCATTTTTTTAGCCGAGTCATCATTTGGGAATACCTTACGTTTTTTCAACGCTCGTCTAATCACGCTGTTTAATGACTCAATAGCATTTGTTGTGTAGATAGCCTTACGAATATCCTGAGGGTAGTTAAAAAACGTATTTAAGTTATGCCAATGATTATGCCATGACTTGCTTATTTGGGGGTATTGCTCATCCCAAGTATCGCTGAAACGATCGAGTTCGAGTAATGCTTCCTCCTCCGTTGCGGATTGATAAATACTCTTAAGGTCCGCTGTGACTGCCTTGTAGTCTTTCCACGATACGTACTTTAACGAGTTTCTGACCATATGCACGATACAGAGCTGTACATGAGTATCTGGATAAACGGTATTTATAGCGTCAGGGAAGCCTTTTAAGCCATCAACACAAGCGATGAGAATGTCCTCAACGCCTCGTTGCTGC
>NZ_JBSQBN010000010.1:0-62900 GCF_053850585.1 Shewanella sp. A22 | reverse complement strand
TATTTTAAATTAGGTGGGAACATTCATGGCATTTGGTGATCAAATTTATCGCCAAACAAAAATTACCACGAGTAAATGCCATGAATGCAAAACAAGTTTTATCAAAATGTCTCTCACTTGTCACCCCCCGTTAACGTAAAAAGAGCACAAAACTCGCCGACAAAGTCTGTTCTCTGCAATTGAAAGTGTCCAGTTTGGCTTGACCAGTACTGTGGCCGCAGACCTAGAGACATAGCAAAGAATAAAGGAATATCAATGTAACGAATATAGTTTATCTTATCCGAAAGCGATAACAGCAAAGCAACCCGCAACATATTGATAACATTGTATTATACGATATGAAAATATTACAATTTAATCAGAAAAATATACCGTTTTACGTTATCACGACCTCATTAAGCGGGTAAAAAATAAGCAGTGCCATTGGATGTATATCCTACTCTCCCACAGCTACTCACAAAAAATATAACGTAACCAATTGATATTAAATGATAAATATCAAACTCAGATAAATAGCTCTCTGTTACTTTTATAAAGTTGGCATCCGTTTTGTAACTAGTTAAATGTAGTTAGATGTATTTACGTAATTAACTAGGAGTACCTTATGAAAAATACGATTATTACTTTAGCTGGACTTATTTCGTTAGCCTCTATTAGTACTTTTTCTCACGCTGATGACTTCAAGAAAGACGTAGCAGAAAATGGCGTTTATGTCGGTGCTAATTATGGTTACCTAAAAGTCGATGGCGAAGATGACTTTGACGACGACAATGATGTTCTCCAGGGCCTAGTCGGTTATCGCTTTAACAACTACTTAGCTCTAGAAGGTAGCTATATTGATTTTGGTAGTTACGGCAACAACTTATCTAGCGCTGAAACAGATGGTTATACTGCAGGCCTAAAAGTGACATTGCCAATTGCTGATCGAGTAGAGTTGTATGCTAAAGGTGGTCAGTTGTGGTATTCCACAGATTATGACGTGGTTGGCTTTTCTGGCAATAAAGATGATGAAGGTATATTTGCCGGTGCAGGTGCAGCGTTTAAAGTAACAGATCGTTTTTTAATTAATGCCGAGTACACTTGGTATGATGCAGAAATTAATTTAGATAATGTATCTAACGGTTCCGACACAGAAACAGATTTTAAGCAGGCTAGTATCGGTGTTGAATATCGTTTCTAGTGATAAGTAGAGTGCTTAAATTAACTACTTAAAAATAAAATCCAGAAGGGTGTAATGCAAAATGTGTTACACCCTTATTTTAAAATAAATGGGGCCAGACTCTAGCCCCATTTATCCTATCCTAACAAAAAGCTCAAGAGATACTGGCTCTCTTGGGCAGTCTTGTGCGTAGATGTACCCGCGATGTTAAGTGCGAACGGTTTTACTTACTACTTACTACTTACCACCGGGCTCTGCAAAACGAGTCACCCAATCCTTCACTTGGCCGTACCAATAAATCGAGTTATTTGGCTTCAGCACCCAGTGATTCTCATCAGGGAAGTAAATCATTCGCGACTCAATACCTTTGGTTTGCAAAGTACGGAATAACTCAAACCCTTGTCCTACGGGCACTCGTTGGTCTAACTGACCGTGGATAACCAATGTTGGCGTATCAAAATTGGCCGCTCCATAGTGAGGTGATATAGATTTATAAATTTCAGGTTTTTCCCAAAAACTACCAAAACGTGTACTGTGTACCGCGAAATCTCCCGCCATTTGTGAGTACATGTTATACACCGCTGCGTGGATAAACAGCGCGTTAAAAGGATTATCTTTTTGCCCCAAAATAATTGAGCTTAAGTAACCACCATAACTACCACCACCAGCGACTAAACGTTCGCTATCAATCCAGTCTTTGCTCTTAAACCAATCCGTTGCTTTATAGATATCCTCAAGCGACTTGTTCTTCCAGTCAGGGTTAATACTGTCAGTAAATTTCTGGCCGAAACTGCCTGAGCCGTGGAAATTGGGCCAAGCGGTCACGTAACCCCAAGAGGCGAACGTCTGCGCATTCCAGCGGTAATGGAAGCTGTCTGAAATCGCACCATGAGGACCACCGTGGATCAACATCATCAATGGGTATTTTTTGCTTTTATCAAATCCCGGCGGGTAGTGTACCCACATCTGGATATCATCTCCGTTATAACCTTTATAAGTCACCGACTCATAAGTACCCATATCCACATTGGCCAATACATCATCGTTAAAGCTATCTAAACGCGTTATTTTTCCATTGCGGGAGTCAATCTTCACCACGCGTGCGGGATGTAAAAAACTTTGATTGGCTGCAACCAAAGTACCGTCTTTGGCGATAGAGGGTTTGCCAAAATCGGTATTGTTGGTAACTTGTCTCACTTTGCCATTTTTAGCATTGATGTAGTAAATGCGGTTTGTGGCTGCATCGGCTATTGATGCATAAAACCCCTTACTATCTGGCGTCCAGAGATATTTAGAAACAGATCGGTCCCAATCTTTGGTCACTACACGTTCGCTACGTTTGTCCATATCGAACAAAACCAAGTGTGAAGTGTCACCGTAGAAGCCATGAATTAATTGGCGGGTGAAGGCAAGTGTTTTACCATCGGGACTAAATTTAGGTTCACGATCAGGAGCTTGATTGTTCGGGGTTAAATTTTCATATTTTCCGCTACCGATTTCAGCAAGAAATACATCAATTTTAGGGTCAACTTGGTTAGCGGAGCCGTTTGAGTTAACAGCAATCCAACGTTCGCTTGGGTCGATATCGTAGCTGCCAGCGTTTTGTGAAGAACGTGGCAATTGCTTTTTCAGTGGTTGGGTGACGGCTTCAACGTCTCCACCTTTGGCTGAAATACGAAAAACATGTGCTTCTCTTTCTTCATCAATCCAATGGTCAAAATGTGAATAAGGCAGTGCGTTCCACTGGTGGGCGGTGACCTTATCGTCTTTATCAGCTTTGAGCTGCTCGGTCATTTGTTCCCAGTCTTTGCCAGGGAAAATACGGCTAATGAAGTAAATGTGCTCACCCACCCACTTAATACCATGCACGCCACCGGGAACCTCAGTTAAGCGCTGCGCTTCGCCCGGTCCATTCATTGGTAGTAAGTAGATTTGCCCTGCTTCGTCTTTGTCACGTTTACTGACAAAAGCTAAGGTTTTTCCGTCTGGAGAAAACACAGGTTCACTCGCGCGTAAACCTTTTGCAGTAAGAGCACGCTGGCCTGAGCCATCTTTTGCGAACGACCATAGTTGAGTCGAGCCTTTATCTTCTGGTATGTCGTACTCAGTGACGGCAGCAATAATATGATCGCCTTGGGGTGAAACAATCGGACTACCGATACGCTTGAGTTGCCAAAGCACCTCTGCCGATAATGTTTTGGTTTGCTCTGCAAAAGCTGATGCCATTGGCATCAACAAACACAGTATTAGAATCCCTACTTTTTTCACGAGAGCTTCTCCTTCATTCAGAATTAGTTCGTAGTCATTTTTATGAGTTGATGTACAGCAGCGTTTGGCTGGGTAACAACCGTTCGTTCCCATTCAAAAACCAGCACATACTGACGCCCCAGTATAGCGACCAAAGTCTGTTAAAAGATACGAATAACAACGGACTGTAGCAGCCGTTTACAAATTAATTGTTTTGAATAATAAAACCGGCAATAAAGGCGCGAATAAGTAATAAATGAGGTTAATAAGTGGGAGGGCAGAATCTGACCTCACTTATCCTTATCCGACCCCACTTATAGCCCCCACTTATCATCATATGTTGTTCTCTGCAATTCTATAAATTGTTTAACAGTGCGTTATGTCATAAAAATGCGAATTCATATTTATTTCTTTGAAATTGAGTGTATAAAGACCTTCTCTTTACAAAAAATAAAAGCGATATAGTTTTATCGTTTTATATCAATAGTTTAATTTATATAAAATTACAGTGCTGACAATAAAAAAATATCAAATGGCTAATTTTAATGCACAAACCATTATGTAAAACCATGCAACGAAATTTATTGATGTTCTACTGTCAGCAAGGCGACAGATCTGTCTCCCTATCTGAATTAAATTTATCCCAGTTTATTGTAGTTATTGCACAAGATAACGAGGAGTAACATGTTTGAAACTCGATTTTAGCTTGGGTTGAAGTGTTGCTTTTGCTACTAAGCGAGATCTGGACATTAAGGCATGCCCAATATTTTAAAAGCTACTATCTTAAAGTTATTGCCGATGGAAATGATAAACCTGAGCGCATGAAATGGTATATACCGAATGCTCAAAACTAGGATTGCATAGCTTGCAATGGCAGAGGGGAAACGGGCCTGACATATCTTTTATTGCAATAGCATCGTCCATATTTTTCTTGTACAAGAAGATAGAATTTTATGTTTAACAAATAACCTATTGATCTAATAATCAAATGTAACAAGGTAGACACAAAATTTTGAGTATATATTAGTTAACAAATCACCAATAACTAATTGATAATTATATAAATCGTTAATTAAACTCTTAACAGCATTTTCTATCGTAAATAATATGGAGAGCGCGACATGCAATCAAAAATGAGAATGTCACGAATAAATATCATTGAGAAACTTAGAGAGCCTCAATACGAAGGGTTTCTGGATGAGTTCAGATGCAAAAGCTTTCCTAAAGGACAACTATTTAGCATCCCGAGCATGGGAAACAATGAAGTATTTATTGTGCATTCAGGCCGGGTACGCGTTTATCTTTCTTATGAAGGTCGTGAGTTTACCCTCTGCTTTCTTGAGCCTGGCGATATATTCAGCACACATACACGAGCATTTTTGGAGACATGCAAGGATTCAACTTTGATGCTTGTCGGGGCTGATATTTTTCGCGATAAAATCGCGAAATTTCCTGAATTATCAATCGTGATGACAGGCATTTTAGGTGAAGCATTAGGCAGTACTTTAGATCTCATCGAGGGTCTAATATTTCATGATGCTAGGTATCGATTAATCGAGTTTGTGCTGTCATGGGGACAAACATCGGGTGAACAAACTGCCGAAGGACTCCGATTTGAATGCGATTTAAGTATGGAAGATATTTCACTACTGATTGGGACTACACGCCAAACAACCTCTTCATTGATGAATAACCTCATTCGCAATGGGTACTTATATAGAGATGGAAGAAAACATTTTATTATCAGTAGATTAGATGACCTAAAAAAATTATTAGAGAGTAACACGTAACATGAGCCGAACTGAATAAACTGCAACGTATTTTTTATCATCATCGACCTTACTGCAGACTCATGGCAACAAGACACTAAATGGCAACTATAACAGAGTGTTGTGGTTGAAACTGCCTTTAGGCAGAACCTTTATCCATTATTGACAGCAAATAAAACAATATAGGGATCCTCTATGAGTACAATTGAATCAATCACCTTAATGCTAGCCCTAGCATATAGCACCAGTTTACTGTATTGGGGTGGCAAAAAATGGGGGGCATTGGTCAGTGGGGCATTATTGCTCGGCGCAACTATAGCGAGTTTTTTCTGGCCATTACTTCTTATATTATTAGCCGCCGTGATTGCAGTAACAGCATTAGGTCAATACCAGCCTGCATTTGCTAAAGCAGAAGGAAGACCCAATCGAATACGTGAAATTTGCCAACATTTCTTTGCCCTTTCCATGTTGTTGGTGGGCGTACAATATGCCATTAATGCGGCTATGTTGTATGCAGGCGAAACACCTTGGTTAATGCGACCTGATATTGGTGATGCCTTTTTACCCATTGCTGGCGGTATTGAACTTAAAGCTATTTTAACCTTAGGTTTATGGGATCAAAATCACCCCGCTGCCGTGGTTATGTTATGTGTGGTGCTATTAACAGGGCTCATTTGCAAACGGGCTTTTTGTGGCTGGGCTTGTCCATTAGGCTTAGCTGGCGAATACTTGTATAAACTCAGAAAGCGCTTTATCCCAGCTGAACTTATGCCACCAGCATGGTTAGACTGGCCACTGCGCATGCTTAAATACTTATTATTAGCCGCACTGGTTTATTTGGTCTTTTCAATGCCAACGGCAAGCCTTCCTAATTACTTGACAGGCAACTATCACAAGGTAGCAGACTTAAAAATGGCTGTGTTTTTTATGATGCCATCAATGGTTGCCTTGATCGGCTTCAGCATTATCTTTGCGTTAGCAGCATGGCGTCGTCAAGGGTTTTGTCGTTACATTTGCCCTTATGGTGCAATGCTAGGCATAGTGAGCTTTTTTAGCCCGTTTAAAATTCGTCGCGATACGCAACATTGTTTAATTGAGACCAAAGGTATGAGTTGCGATAAATGTACTCGTGCTTGCCCAGCAAATATATCAGTTCATACTCAAAAAAATATCCACTCTGATGAATGCCAAGCCTGTATGCGTTGTATGTCAGCTTGCCCTAAAAAAGAAGCGCTACAATTTAGCACTCGTACTGGCACTAAACTTTCGGCAAGAGGATTAATGATCTTACTGTTTACTCTTATGTTTATGGTGCCGTTATTTGCCTATGTAAGCGGTTACTGGCACAGCCAAACCCCTCAAGATATAAAGATGGAGCTGATACAAAAACTGGATCGTATAGGTCATTAGATTTAATCTTTAACGTCTATGTCGTGTCCAAATATAATTGGCCACGACAATTCCTCATACTGACCCCATAGCACTTACCCGACTGTGGTTGTCAGGAGGAATATCCTCTCACGATTCTGTTCCCGTCCAGTAGCTACAATGAGAGCTAGCAAAGAATTGGGCATAAATGATTGACCTACTCAGACATAATGATTGACCTACTCAGACATATTGCAGATAAGACGGAATCAATAAAAAAGCGAACCACTCGGTTCGCTTTTTTAATGCTTTTATTCAGATTATCAATTGAAGCCTACTACCACCATAATTGCGTCGCTGGCAAAGCTACTCTTACATAAGCAGCTCTGCACAGGCGAACCGAAGGCTCTAGCGCGGAGTTGGCTGGAAAAATAAATGAAAGAACTGCGGGGGAATTTCGATAAAACTAATTTTTTTCCTCGATTAACCACGTAGCATATTGTTTCGTATAGTAGCTAACAATTAGGTCAGCCCCAGCACGTTTTAACCCTATAAAAGTTTCAGTTACTACGGCTTTTTCATCGAGTGCGCCAGCAAGAGCCGCAAACTTAATTCCGGCATATTCCCCACCCACTTGATATGCAGCTAGGGGTAAATGAGTTTCTTGTCTTAAACGACAGATCACGTCTAAATAAGGTGTTCCAGGTTTAACCATAAGAATATCTGCGCCTTCGGCCTCATCAAGTGATGCTTCAAGTAAAGCTTGACGACCATTAGCGTAATCTAGTTGGTAACCTTTCCTATCCCCGCTAAGTTCACAGTCTACAGCCGTTCTAAATGGACCATAAAAAGAAGAAGCGAATTTTGCCGAATGTGCCAAGATAGCCACGTCCTCAAAACCAGCTGCATCCAGACCTAGACGAATGGCTTTTACTTGGCCATCCATCATTGCCGACGGTGCTAACATATCAGCACCAGCTTTAGCAGCTGTCACCGATTGCTTAACTAGATTTTCAACTGTCATGTCGTTACAAACTTTGTCGTTTTTCATGACTCCACAATGACCATGGTCGGTATATTCACAGAAGCAAATATCTGGAATAACCATCATTTCTGGTACGGCAGATTTTATTGTCTTGACCATACGAGCAAGCAGACCATTATCATTCCAAGTGTCGCTTCCTTGAGCATCTTTAGTGTGAGATATGCCAAAAGGCATAACATACCGTATGCCTAGCGCATAAAGCTGACGAATCTCATCGGCTAGGGCATTTTCGGGAATACGGCTGATACCAGGTAGAGTAGAAATAGGGACAGGTTGGTCGATATGTTCTTCGACAAATATGGGATGGATTAAATTGTCTAATAAAAGGTGGTTTTCACGCAATAGATCGCGCATAGCTTCTGAGCTACGTAATCGTCTCAAACGACGTAATGGAGTGATATTCAAAATGGAGTTACCTATTCAGATATTGTTAGGGACTCAGTTTAAATAAATTTAAACCTTACGTAATAAGACCTTAAGCTGTATGAAAAGTTCTGTGTAATTATCGCTAAAGATTTTATCACCATGACGATAGGAGTAGGCAAATTGAGTCAGGGTTAGCCCCACTTATCACACTTATCACACTTATCACCAATATTCGTAAAGATAATGCAAATTATTATCAATACGCTATCTAAATTGTTATTTTCAATTATTATGTGAATTCTCAAAAATACAATGATGAGTTATCAAGATGCATAAAACGTTATTAGTTACACTCATTTCGAGCTTGTTGTTAGCCCCAAACTTGTACGCTGAAGATACTCAATCCAACGGTAATATTGAAGTGATCAGTATTAAAGGAAGCCGTTTAGACAAGGCTGCAACAGCAACTGGTTTACCTTTAACACTTAGAGATACACCTCAGTCGGTCACGATTATAGACCAAGAGTTCATTCAGAGTTTTTCTCTTAACAATGTCGCAGACCTGATGTTTTTAACACCGGGCATATCGGCGCAGAAAATAGAAACCAATCGTTACTTTTTCAGTGCCCGCGGTAATCCGATCACGAACTTTCAATTTGATGGAGTGCCGGTTAACTACTCAAGTTTCTTTAACGATGCTTCGACCGATACCATAATCTTCGACCGTGTTGAAGTGGTTCGGGGGGCAACTGGATTATTAACTGGAGCAGGTGAACCTTCTGCTGCCATCAACCTCATCCGTAAACGTCCGAAGTTGTCACCTGGTGGTTATCTCAGCGCAAAAATAGGTTCATGGGACAGTTATCGTGTTGAAGGTGACAGTTCAGTCGACATAACAGATGATGGTGACGTTCAAGCTCGATTTGCCGCCGCATATGAAAAATCAGAAAGTTTTACCGATCTCGCTGAAGATGAAAATCTGCAAATATATGGTGTCGTTACCGCACGATTAAGCGACAGTACTTTATTCACTTTGGGAGCGGATTATAGTGACCGTGACCCTAAAGGTTCAACTTGGGGTGCTCTACCACTCTTTTATGCCGATGGCAGTCTTGCTAATGACCTCCCCCGATCTTCGACCACTGCGGCATCTTGGTCTAGTTGGAAACGTCATGGAACAAACGTTTTTTCAACTTTAGAACACAGCTTTGATAATAATTGGGAGCTCAAACTTGACATTGAACATCGCGAAGACAAGATGGATGGTCACTTATTATTTATGTATGGTTCTCCCGATAAAACCACAGGTTTAGGTATGGGCGCATCGCCCATGATCTACCAATCAGACCGTAAGCAGGATGCAGCAAGATTATTTGCTTCAGGTCCATTTGAACTATTTGGTCGAGAACATAAACTAACAGCGGGCCTATTATATTCAAAACAAGATGTTAGTGCCGACTCTTACTACCCTACTGAGGCCCTAAGCGTTGGTAACTTCTTCGAGTGGGATGGTTCAATTGCGGAGCCAGACTACCCATCGACGCCCGAAACACAAGCAACTGAAGAAATTCAAAAAGGCGCCTATATTGCCACTCAACTCAGTCTGCACGATCAACTGACACTGCTATTGGGAAGTCGTATTAGCCAATACAAAGTTGATCCAGGTTATGAGCAAAATGATGTCATCACACCTTATGCTGGGCTCGTGTATGACATCACTGACAGCATCTCGATCTATACCAGTTACACTGAAATATTTCAGCCTCAAGACGCGAAAGATGCCAATAATAACCGCTTAGATCCAACAACCGGCAATAATATTGAACTTGGTAGTAAAGCCGATTTTTTCGACGAAAGATTCACAGCTAGTGTTGCAGTGTTTAAAGTTCAAAAGGAAAATGTTGCAGAAAGAGATCCTAACATTAAAGACCCTCTTCCAGATGGCAGTTTTCCAATGCACTTGGTGGATGGCACCAATAACCATGGTTTTGAAATGGAGCTAACGGGGAGACCATCTGAGGATTGGGATCTGTACTTCAGTTACACATACAGTGAGTCAGAAAAAGCCAATGGTGAAGCCTTTGGTACGCATTTGCCTAAAAACTTAGTGCGATTATCCACGCTCTATCATTTCAATGGCGCACTCGAAGATCTCACTCTGGGTGGTAATTTAAGCTGGCAGAGCAAGATATATGTAGACAATGCAGGTCCTAACGATGCAACCTCTGAACAAGATAGTTACTTCATTACCAACCTGATGGCGAGTTATCAAATGACTGACGATGCAATTGTTCGCTTGAATATACGAAACTTGTTTGATGAAAAGTATTACTCAAGTATCGATTTCTACAATCAAGGTTTCTTCGGCGAGCCGAGAAATGTTGAACTTAGTCTGAACTACAATTTTTGATTTATCGCCAAACAAACATTACCACGAGTAAATGCCATGAATGCGAAACAAGTTTTATCAAAATGCCTATCGTTTGTCACCCCGTTAACGCACAAAACTCGCCGACAGAGTTTATTCTCTGCCGTTGAAAGCTCAATGAACGGTGACTCGCTTTCTATTACTGGATTTGGCCGAAGCAGTCTGTAAACGAAGTTAGTTGCTGTAGGCCATAAATAATTACACAGCTTAAGAAAACACCTGGATTCCGGCTCAAAAGCATTACCGGAATGACAGTTTTTGGATGTTCCTGATGTATTGGAAACAAAAAACGAACCCAAAGGTTCGCTTTTTTAATGCTCTTACTCAGAAGATTTCAATGAAACCCACTACCACGATAATGGCGTTACTGCCGATGAGAAGACAAGGAAGCCGATGCTTTCTCCTCGGAGTTGACTGGTGTCAAACTCCTTATTTCGAGCTATGCGAAAACTCTCAGCTGAAGCCTAAATAGCGTTACTGCCGAAAGTAAGACAAAAAAGCGACCTTTCGGACGCTTTTAAATTCTAAAACTTCAAATGAAGCTAACTATTACATAATTGCGTCGCTGGCGATGCTAGTACAAGGCGAACCGAAGGCTCTAGCGCGGAGTTGACTGGTGTCAATGAGCACTGGAGCCGAGGTTCAACGCCATAATAGCAAGACTAAGCAGCAATTATTCGTAGTCTGATAATGGGACGCACGAACACATCAAATTGCGATCCCCATAAACATCATCAATACGATTTACTGTTGGCCAAAACTTATTCGCCTTAACCGCTGCCGTTGGGAACACGGCAATTTCACGACTGTACGGACGTGAATCGAACTCTGGGTCCATAATATCCGCTAAGGTGTGAGGTGCATTGTGCAGTGGGTTATTGTCTGCTGGCCACTCGCCAGCTGCTATCTTGGCAACTTCGCCACGAATAGACACCATCGCTTCGATAAATCTGTCTAACTCAACCTTAGACTCAGATTCCGTAGGTTCAATCATTAAGGTTCCCGCTACTGGGAAACTCATGGTTGGTGAATGGAAACCATAATCGTTAAGACGCTTAGCGATATCCATTTCGGTTACGCCAGAGATTTCTTTCAATGGACGCAAGTCGATAATACATTCATGGGCCACACGGTCGTTACGGCCGGTGAACAACACAGGATAATGTGCTGACAGCTTTTTCATGATGTAGTTAGCGTTTAACAATGCCGTTTGAGTTGATTGCTTAACCCCTTTAGTGCCTAACAACTTGATGTACATCCAGCTGATTGGCAAGATGCTGGCGCTACCGTAAGGTGCAGCAGATACTGCGCCGTTATGGTCGCTTTCGCGGCCAGGCTTAACCACGACATGACCTGCAACAAATGGCGCAAGATGCGATTTTATACCAATAGGGCCCATACCAGGACCACCGCCGCCGTGCGGGATAGCAAAGGTTTTATGTAAGTTTAGATGCGATACGTCTGCGCCGATAAAGCCTGGTGATGTTACCCCAACTTGTGCATTCATATTGGCGCCGTCTAAGTAGACTTGGCCACCATATTGATGGACGATTTCGCATATTTCACGAATTGATTCTTCGTATACGCCATGAGTCGACGGATAAGTCACCATGATGCACGATAAGCTGTCGGCAAGTTCTGCCGCTTTAGCGCGTAGGTCTTCTAAATCAACGTTGCCTTGTTTGTCACACGCGGTAACCACAACTTTCATGCCAGCAAGCTGTGCCGATGCAGGGTTGGTGCCGTGAGCCGATTGTGGAATTAAGCAAATGTTACGGTGCGCGTCGCCGCGAGACTCGTGATATTTCTTAATGGCTAACAACCCAGCGTATTCGCCTTGGGCACCTGAGTTTGGTTGAATACACACAGCGTCGTAGCCAGTGATGTTAACTAAAAACTCTGACAACTCGTCGATTAACTGGGTGTAACCTTGTGCTTGGTCTAGCGGGCAGAATGGGTGCATGTTAGCAAATTCTGGCCAGCTGACTGGGAGCATTTCCACTGCTGCGTTGAGCTTCATGGTGCATGAGCCTAACGAGATCATTGAGTGGTTTAAAGCTAAATCTTTGTTTTCGAGACGCTTGATATAACGCATCATCTCGGTTTCGCTTTGGTAGCGATTAAACGTTGGATGGGTTAATACTGCATCTTGACGTACTAGCGCTTGTGGTATTGACTGGCTGCCATTAGCAAGGATGTCGGCATCAAGTGCTGCAACCTCTAAACCATGGCCTGCGCCTAAGATAACGTCAAATAAGTCTGCGATGTCTTCGCGGGTAGTGGTTTCATCTACGCTGATCCCAAACACGCCGTCTGCATCAATACGTAAGTTAAGTTGCGCGGCAATGGCGCGGGCATTAATGGCAGCTACGTCGGCACCTTTAACACTGATGGTGTCGAACCAGGTGTTGTTGGCTAAGGTTAACCCTTTTGCTGTTAAGCCTGCCGCTAAAATGTCGGCTAAACGGTTAATGCGTGATGCAATGGTTTTTAAGCCTTGTGGGCCGTGGAATACCGCATAAAACGAGGCCATGTTGGCTAATAAAATTTGTGCCGTACAAATGTTCGAGTTGGCTTTTTCGCGGCGAATATGTTGTTCGCGTGTTTGCATTGCCATGCGCAGTGCACTGTTGCCACGGGTGTCTTTAGACACACCAATAATACGGCCTGGCATTGAACGTTTGTGCTCGTCACGGGCAACAAAGAAGGCTGCGTGTGGTCCGCCGTATCCCATTGGTACGCCAAAACGCTGGGTGCTACCAAATACAACATCTGCCCCCATAGCACCCGGAGATTTAAGCAACAGTAATGACATAATGTCGGCAGCCACAGTCACCACCACTTTGTTGTCACGTAGTGTGGCAAATAGTTCAGTGTAATCGGTAATTTGGCCAATACGGTTGGTGTACTGGAACAAGGCACCAAACAATTCGTAATTTACCGCATCCTTTGCAGGGCCTACGACCACTTCAAAACCAAAACATTCAGCGCGAGTTTTCACAACGTCTAATGTTTGTGGGAATACGTCATCGGCAACAAAGAATATGTTAGCTTTTTTGGCTTTAGATACACGCTTAGCTAATGCCATGGCTTCCGCTGCTGCGGTGGCTTCGTCGAGCAATGATGCTGATGCAAGGTCAAGGCCGGTAAGATCCATTGACACTTGTTGGAAGTTTAATGTGGCTTCTAAACGACCTTGGGCGATTTCTGGTTGGTATGGCGTGTAAGCCGTGTACCAACCCGGGTTTTCAAACACATTACGCAAAATGACATTGGGCACTTGCACGCCGTAATAACCCATACCGATATAGCTTTTAAAAACTTTGTTTTTGTCTGCTATGTTGCGGATATAGGCGATACCTTCAGCTTCGCCACATGAGTCACCGATGGTGAGATCTTGCGGTAACAAAATTTTGCCTGGAACCGTTTGGGCGGTCAGGTCGTCTAACGACTCTGCACCAATGAAGTTCAACATTTGTTGCTGTTGTTCTGCACTTGGGCCGATGTGACGAGTGAGGAAAAGTTCGTGCTGCTCTAGTTGTGTCAGGGTTTGCTTGGTCATGTTAAACCTTGTTCCAAATCGACCAGTTCGGGCAGTAGGGCACAGAACTGGATTAGGTGAAAACGTGTAATACGTAAATAACCCATTACGGGTTTATTATGCTGCGCCCTCGCCTAGGCTTTATGGGTGCCTTGGTTTCGAGAGAGTCTACGCAGCATTTTGAACTTTATATAACAAAGAAGCCCTAACGGGCTTCTTGTTATTGATGGTTATTCTTCGTCGATGACTTCTTGATAACCATCTGCATCAAGTAATGAATCAATTTCTGATTCATCAGAAGGCATTACGCGGAAGAACCAGCCATCATCGTAAGCATCGCTGTTGACGAGTTCAGGTGAATCTTCTAATGATTCGTTTACCGCAATCACTTCACCAGAAATAGGTGCGTAGATATCAGATGCCGCTTTTACTGATTCTGCTACGGCGCAATCTTCACCGGCAGTAACGGTATCGCCTACTTCTGGTAATTCTACGAATACCATGTCACCTAATAGCTCTTGAGCATGTTCAGTGATACCGACTGTGTAGCTACCGTCTGCTTCTTTACGGATCCATTCGTGTGAAGAGGCATATTTCAATTCTGCTGGAATAGTGCTCATTGTTGCTGTTCCTTAATCTGATGTTCTAATACTTAACAAATAAATTCTTTTGGGTAAGCCATAACCAAAACTAAAAAGTAGGCTTGCCATTACGCACAAAGCTTGGAGCAATAACCTTGACATTGACGCGTTTTTTACGCATTTCAACTTCAGCGGTGGCACCAATACCATTAGGTACACGTGCCATAGCGATAGAGTAGCCTAACGTTGGCGAAAATGAACCGCTGGTGATCACACCTTGATGTTCAACACCTTCAGCATCGGTAAAAAACACTGCCATATCATGGCGTAAAACACCTTTTTGTTCCATCACTAAACCAACAAGTTTGTCAGTACCAGCGGCTTTTATAGCGGTTAATGCTGCGCGGCCAATAAAGTCACGGTCGCTTGGTTCCCATGCGATGGTCCAGCCCATATTTGCAGCTAATGGATTGATTGACTCGTCCATGTCTTGACCGTATAGGTTCATGCCTGCTTCTAGGCGTAAGGTGTCACGAGCACCTAAACCACATGGCTTAACGCCTGCATCTAACAGTGCTTGCCATAAGTCTTCGGCCTCGGCTTCTGGGACAATAATTTCGTAGCCTGCTTCACCGGTATAGCCAGTGGTGGCAATAAATAAGTTAGCTGATTGCACGCCAAAGAATGGCTTCATGCCTTCAACTGCAGCATTTTGCTCACTAGTGAATACGCTCGCCGCTTTGGCTTTAGCGTTAGGGCCTTGTACGGCAATCATGGCGAGCTCTGGACGCTCGGTAATCACAACATCAAACGCGGCGGCTTGTTTGTTGATCCATGCTAGGTCTTTGTCGCGTGTAGCGGAGTTAACCACAACACGGTAATGGGTGTCGGATAAATAGTAGGTAATAAGGTCGTCGATGATACCAGCGTTTTCGTCTAGCATTCCGCCGTAAAGGGCTTTACCTGGGACGGTAAGCTTGGCGACATCGTTAGCAAGTAACTTACGTAAAAAGGCACAAGCATCGCTGCCAGTGACATCAACAACGGTCATGTGTGATACATCGAACATGCCGGCGTCTTGACGTACCGCGTGGTGTTCTTCAATTTGAGAGCCGTAGTTAATTGGCATTTCCCATCCGTGAAAATCAACCATTTTGGCTTTAGATTCTAAATGCTTGTTAAAAAGTACAGTTTTGCTAGCCATTATTATCCCTTTTTTTGGGCCTTTTATTAGGTCTTAATCTAATGTAGGTATTTGATAAAATGCGGACAAAATTATACTCCGCAGACCTAATTTGTATACAAAAAAATTTTCTAATCCGAGTCCTGTCGCATTAGTTTAGCTAATCTATTGATGTAATTTTTTTACATATTTTTTTACAATATATTGTCTTTTTAGCTGTATCGTCTGATATTAAACAAGTTTCTACATTAGCTATGATGAAATTGACTCACGACAAAGTTTAGGTAATGTCATTTTGTTACCCATAGCCTGTTTGATGAACACTGTTTTCAGCCCAGCGACATTATCAACAAGGGTTAACCCAAGGTCACGCATGGCTTTTTTAAGCGGATTACTGCCGGCAAAGAGTCTTTTAAAACCTTCCATGGTGGCAATCATCTCCATGGCGTCGGCTTTTCGCCAACGTTCAAGGGCACGTAAATGGCTATATTCGCCTAAATCTTTGCCTTGCTGATGCAGCTCGGTGAAAGTGTCGATAATACTGGCGGCGTCTAAAAAGCCTAAGTTAACCCCTTGGCCTGCTAACGGGTGAATAGTATGAGCAGCATCACCGGCCAGCACCAAACGATGGCGGGCAAAATGGCGCGCATAACGCATACGCAGTGGGAATGATTGGCGCTCGCTTATCACTTGACACATACCCAAACGACCATCAAGCGCAGCGGTTAAAGCTTTTGAAAACTCAGCCTCATCTAAGCCGAGTAAGTGCTTGGCTTGATCTGGCGATACCGACCATACAATTGAACACAAATGATCATCATATAATGGCAACATGGCTAATGGTCCGCCAGGTAAAAAGGCTTGTCTGGCGGTTGCGTCGTTGGCAAGTTCGGTGCGAACGGTTGCCACAATAGCATGATGACCATAGTCCCAAAATGTCAGTGGAATACTGCATTGCTGACGTACCCAAGAGTTTGCACCATCGGCAGCCACGACTACGGCTGCACTTACATTGTCTCCACTGGCTAAGGTGAGCCAAGCTTCGCGTTCGCCAAAAGCGATCCGTTCAAGGCGTTGACCTTCTATATGAGTCAAATTAGCAATTTCGCTGGCGCGCTTGGCAAGGGCATAGTTAATGGCATCGTTTTCGATTATTGAGCCTAAATAGGCTTCGCTGATACTGTGAGCATCAAATTCAATTTTGCCTAGGCCGTCTTTATCCCACACCGACATTTTTTGATAAGGGCTAACACGGCTGTCATCAAGGTATTGCCAAGCGCCAAGGTTGTCGAGCAATTGTTGGCTGGCTTTGTTAACGGCACTCACACGTAATTTAGGTTCACCACTCACGGCTTGGGTTTCACCTGCATCTATAACCACCACATTAAGATTGGCATTGGCTAAACCAATTGCAGTGGCCAGCCCGACCATGCCACCGCCAACAATGGCAACATCATATGTTTGAGTTGAATACATGGTGGATCCTTACCTTAAAGAGTTAACGCCAGCCCATTGCGGTTTGTGCAACAGGACGTTTAAGTGGAGGAAACCAAGACAATAAACGCAAACCGATGTTGCGCCCCGCCACCAGCGGCCAATATTGATTGGAAAAACCCCGGACTAAAAATTCGATATTGCGCAGTGTTGTATCACGATCGGTTTGGCGTGAGGCGAAATATTGGTGCACTATGGCGCTACTGCCAACATCGGCTTCTGTGTTGCTATGGTTAGCTTGAGTTAACGCTTTTTCTATTACGTCTAACAAGCCAACGACATCGCGTAAACCTAAGTTAAAACCTTGCCCAGCTATGGGATGTAAGGTTTGTGCAGCGTTACCGACAAACACACAACGGTGATAAATGGGTCTTGGCATATACGATAGGGTTAATGGATAACTCCCCCGTTGGCCAACATCAATAAAGCGCCCAACACGATGACCAAAGGCTTGTTGCAGTGCCGCTAAAAACTCAGTTTTGTCGGCATGCTTTAATTCATCCGCTTTGGCTGGCGGCACGGCCCACACCAGTGAAAAACGTGATTGCGCAGAAGGTGTTGATGGCACAGATGTCATTGGTAACAGTGCCAGCGGTCCCGTTTGGGTGAAGCGTTCATACGCCCAGTGTTGATGCGGCTTGTTGGTCGTGACATTGGCAACGATAGCGGTTTGAACAAAATCGATTTGTGTTGTCGGTTGTTGCAAATGTTGACGCACCACAGAGTGAGCCCCATCGGCTGCCACCAATAATTTGCAGTGTAATTGAGTACCATCATCTAATGTGACTCGATGGCCGTCTTGTAGGGCTTGTATATCGGTGACTTTAGCCGGACAAAATACATTAACTGAGGATTTAGCCAACTCATCAAATAACACCTTGCCAACCCGAGCTAACTCAACCACCTGCCCTAGCGCGTCTAACCCGAGTGGTTTAGCGTTTAGCTCTGTCATGCCAAAGTGGCCACGATCAGACACATGGATATTTTCGATTGCCGTACCAAGATGCTGTAATTTGGACCAAATGCCTAAATGAGTGAGCTCGAAAATAGAGCCGTGTGCAATGGCAATAGAGCGGGCGTCAAACCCTGGGTGACTGTCGTTGGCAACGTGGGCTTCGATTAGCGCAATACGTAAAGGACGCTCCAATGACTTAGACAGTTTAGCCAGCCCTAGGGCTAACGTTGCTCCCGCCATGGCGCCACCAACAATGGCAATATCGACCGCAAAAGGTGAAGTGTCTGTCAAAGAAGTGCTCATATGCTATGTCGTCGCAAATGCAATTAATGGATAGTTGAAGACTCGTCGGTGTCATTCAGAGGCATGTCTAAACCAAACTCGGAATAACACAAAATAGCCGACATTCTAACAAACTCTTGCAACTCTTCGTAGGCCGCTTCTGATTCGTCATCGTCACCCACATCAAATTCTACTTGGGCGATTTCTGCTAAATCTTTAATCACTTCACGCACATCTGGCGAGGCTTTAGCGAGTTGAGGCTGAATAATTGCAATGCCGGTTAAAAAGCTTTGTGTCCATAAGGCTAGTGCTTCAACACGGTCGCTCAGTGATGTTTCTTCTTCTGGTAATAACAGCGTAAAACCAAATTCAAAATCGACTAGACGTGTCACAGTGTCTTGATACAACTCGCTGATCAAATGTTGTAAGTTTGTTTCTAGCGGTTGGCCGTCGTTCATTAGTTCAACTAACGGCTTTAACCAAGCTAAATTTTCTTGCTTCACGCCACCACAAATGAGCCCAACAAGTGCACCATGCACTTCGACAGGATGCTGACCAATTTCGGCGTCATCTAAGGCTTTTTTTAGTTTATCGATACATAACGAAGGTGGGGTTGCCATGGTTTGTTCCTAATAGCGCAATATCTGCATCAATGCTAGCAGAGTTAGTATCATGCTCCAAACCCTTGTGTGTATTCTGGTTAAATTTGTGAGCCATTGAGCAAGCAAGATAACGGAAGGCTCGTGGATTTGTTCACACAAACAGCAAATAGTTAAAAAGGCGCGATGTTGCCTTGCTCTTTTAAATTCAGCCCTATATAGTTCGCCCATATGCTGAGTATGACGAATCTTGGCGCGAAATAATAAACGGTTTTCAAATTTTCTGATTTTTACTTGTTTATCCCATCGCTTTAGCGAGTTGAGGTTAACTAAGGATCTGTGACGACATTATGAGTAACAGTGCTGTTGAAATAACCCTTTTGGGACGCACCTACTCTATTGCATGTCCTAAAGGACGTGAAGATGCTTTACGCACCGTTGCCAGAGAAGTTGAAAACCAACTGACAACATTAAAATCGCGTACAAATAATTTAAGCCGTGAGGAGTTGGCCATTATGGCAGCACTCAATATTGGCAATGAATTGTATGAAGAAAAGCAAAAAAATAAACAATATATGGCGCAAATGGATGAGCGTATTTCGTTATTGCAATCAACATTAGAAACGTCGTTGGTTGAACGAAGCCGCTAGGAAGGCTAAACTAAGACTTAAGAATGAAGCACAGCTTTATTCAACCTGTTTTGCTCCCTGGGATATGCGCGAGTTGGCTAAGTCCCTGTGCCGATAATTACAAACCCAGGGTGAATGCTTTTGTTGACATTGTGCATGCTCGGATTATACCGAGAAGCCTTAGGAAATGAACATTTACCCGCCTTGAACCTACGGTTCAAGGGCTACGCCGGCAGCGGTATTTTGGGGAGCATCCTAACTTTATGAGTATCACGCGTTTTATGACTAACAAGGACAATCGTCCTGTTACATCAACTTCTTCGGCACGTATCAGCTATTTTGCCACGCCAACAGAACTCGAAGACCCGCTATTTGATAGCACAGGCATGAGCCGCGACAATATTCGGCGCCATGTCAGACAAGAACGTAATAGCCTCAGTTCAGAAGAACAAAATCAATTAGCCTTAATTGCCAGCCGCCATATGTTAGCCGAAATCCAGGCACTATCTGCCAAACACGTTGCTCTTTATGTTACCCATGATGGTGAGCTCGCGACCCAGAAACTCATTGAAGCCTTATGGGATCTTGGCATTACGCTTTATTTACCGCGCATTCACCCTTTTAGTAAAGGCAACTTACTGTTTGTGCGCTATGACCGCGATTCGGTGATGGTGAGTAATCAATACGGCATTAATGAACCACAGTTAAATGTGCAACACATTATCACAGTCGACAAACTCGATATGATTATCACTCCTTTGGTGGCATTTGATGAACACGGTAATCGTATGGGCATGGGCGGTGGATATTATGACCGAACTTTGGCGCAAGTAGTTGATAATAAACCAATAGCCGTTGGGTTTGCTCACGATTGTCAACAAGTAAGCCATTTACCAACCGAATTTTGGGATATTCCTTTACCAGTGATTATTACCCCAACGAGAAGATTGGCTATTGCTTAATTGCAGTAATATTTTCTATTGCACTATTTATCAATGTCGTAGGGTTATCAACGCCAAGGTAAACCCGACTCACTCCTTGTTGTGGCTGTTTAAGTGTAATAACCACATTAGGTATGCCAAATAAATTATAGCGTTTTAGTGTACGGCAGCGTTTTATACTGGTTTGATTGGTATCAATGCTGTTGATATTCGATAACGCAATGATGCAGGGTTGCCAGACACCATAGCGGATAATTAATGTATCTTGCGTTAATGAAATAGGCCTTTTTGCTACCGCACGATATTCTGCAACAAAAAAGCCCAGCCCTAATACTGTTAAACCGCTAATGACATTTGCAGCGGTAGCAGACCAAATAAAATGCAGTAAAATATGGATAATAGGTAACTCAAACAGCATAATCATAATAAACCCAAGCAAGTTAGTTTGAGTTTGATCTTTCTTATGATAGCTAAAGGGTTTACCTATAAAATGCTGTGACTGAACGTTGTGAGCAAACAGCGCGTAAGTCCATAACCTAGTTTCGAAAGCAATTAAGTTAGTAACCACACCTTTACCTAAGAGTTTTTCTATAGGTTGAATGATAGCTAAATCGGGATCTTGTCGATGAGTTAATGCCTGCTTAACAGCAAAGATAACGGTTAAAATAGTGACGATTTCAAGTATTATAAAGCCAGCTAAAACAATGTAACGGCCTGTTTCAAGATAATGCCAAATAAATTTTTGTTGATCAGGAATAATAACGCTACCAATCAAAACAACCAAACAGCAATAAAGCGCCGCTTTGATAAAGGCCTGCTTTTTGTCATCGATGCAAAACCAACAACATAACGGCAATACAATTAGACCATCAATGAAATAAAGCCATTCAAACTTTGCTTGACCGTATTCGTTATAAAAATGCTGACCACGATAATAAATAGCCCAACTAATCGAGATAACAATTAACACGATCAACGGCAGCCTTGGCTTAATATTCTGCAACACTTTATGTCCTTGTAAACTGTTTAATCTTTCGTTGTAATCCATAAATCACTCCCTATCAAATAACATATCTTGATAGGAAGCTTGTTATCACTATACATCTTCGGGCAAAAATCACTATTTTTTAAAACTCAAATATTAGCCTTCAATTGCCTTATCAAGTGCTTGGCTGACATCGGCAATGATGTCGTCTATGTGCTCAATACCCACAGAAATACGCACTAAATCTTCTGATACACCGGCTTTAGCTAATTCAGCCCCGCTAAGTTGGCGGTGAGTGGTACTGGCAGGATGACAAGCTAGCGATTTAGCGTCGCCAATATTCACCAAACGCAGCACCATTTGCAGTGCATCAATAAACTTACCACCAGCCACTTTACCCGCTTCTGCGTTGTCGGATTTAATACCAAAACTAATAATACCAGAGGCTTTACCACCAGTGATTTTTTGGCAGGTTGCATGATGTGGGCTGTCTGGTAATGCAGCGTAATTAACCCAGCTAATACTAGGATGCTGTTGTAAATATTCAGCTAGCGCAAGGGCATTACTGCAATGACGTTCCATGCGTAAACTTAAGGTTTCTAAGCCTTGAAGTAACAAAAATGAACTGTGTGGTGATAACGCTGCGCCAGTATTACGCAGTGGCACAACGCGGCAACGGCCAATGTAGGCGGCAGGCCCAAAGGCGTCGGTATACACTACGCCGTGATAAGACGGATCTGGCTCATTAAGGATTGCAAAGCGTTTTTTGTTGGCAACCCAGTCAAATTTACCCGAGTCAATAATCACCCCGCCAATGGTTGTACCGTGACCGCCAATGTATTTAGTGAGCGAATGGATAACAATGTCGGCACCATGATCAAATGCTCGGCATAATACAGGCGTAGCCACAGTGTTATCGACAATTAATGGCACTCCGTGTTTGTGGGCAATATCGGCTAAACGTTGTAAATCAACAATATTACCAGCTGGGTTACCAATTGATTCGCAAAATAGTGCTTTGGTATTGACATCAATTAATGCATCTAAACCATCAAAATCATCAAATGCTGCCATACGGACTTCAACGCCTTGGCGTGGCAGCGTATGGGCAAATAAGTTATACGTGCCGCCATACAACTGGCTTGTACTGACAATGTTGTCGCCCACTTGAGTTAACGCTTGAATAGCGTAAGTAATGGCGGCCATGCCAGATGCCACTGCAAGCGCACCGATACCGCCTTCAATTGCGGCTAAACGTTGCTCAAGTACGCTGGTGGTTGGATTCATAATGCGAGTATAAATATTGCCAGCCACTTTTAAGTCGAACAAGTCGGCACCGTGCTGGGTATCATCGAAGGTATATGAGGTGGTTTGATAAATCGGCACGGCTGCAGCTTTGGTTGTTGCTTCAGACTCGTAACCATAATGTAACGCCAATGATTCCAGCTTCATGTTTTCTGCAGACATAGTGACTTCCTTTCGATAATAGCGAGTGTGGATATTGATTAATATCTACACTAGCAATTAGCCATCTAGAAGTCCATTATAAAATTGCGTCAACTTTGCCCCGCACATTAGCGCTTGGCGTTTTATGAATTATTTTAAATGCCTGCCACCATCAACAGCATAACTTCGACCTGTTACATAATGGCTGCCTTGTAAATAATCGACTAAAGAAATGATTTCGGCATTACCGGCTTCTTTGGGCAATATGGCTTTAGCCAATGCTTTGGCTTTGTATGCCTCGCCGTCATCTTCATTAAATAAAATCATCGCTGGGGCAATGGAGTTCACTTTGACATGCGGTGCTAACAAGCTAGCAAATGAGAGTGTCATGTTATGAAGTGCAGCTTTACTGGCAGCGTAGGCGATATGCTTTTTACTGCCCTTTTCGGCAACAAAGTCGGTCATGTGAATAATGTTGCTGGCACCAATACTGTCGTCATGGGTTTTAGCTGCATTAATCAATAATGGTGCTAAAGCAAGATTGATTTGATACGGCGCTGAAACATGAATTTGCATCATTCTCGCCATAGTCTCAGCTGGGCTTAAACCGCTGTTGTCGGGTAACCAGTCTGACGCATTATGAATAATGGTATCGAGGCTATCGTGATATTGATTGATATGATTGACGAGTGCATCAATGGCAGTGGGATCGGTTAAGTCACATGAGTGCAAGCTTGCACCCAACTTACCGAGCTGTTCAATGCTGTCATAATGGGTGCGATAGGTGCCAATGACCTGATGACCTTGGGCCAAATAATATTTAGCCAGTGCATAGCCTATACGTTTACCTACACCAGTGATCAGTATTGTACGTTCCATAATGCTCTCTTTATTGTTAGCTCAATACATTGAGCCTTTATCATAATTAAATTAGATGGTTATCTCAAAGCAAACCATTCGAATCTGACTAAAAGCCATCCTACCGTCTAATAATGACAATCGATAGTGTGTTCATAAAAAATGACTTCAGTAAGTGAAGTCATTTTTAAAAGCTGTGGTGCGAGCCATTTCGAGTTCAGGCTAGTTATGTCTGAACGTTACGGTAAAAGTTATGTCTAAACGTTATGCTAGACCTTATGCTAGAAACTCGGCTCGGCTAGCGGGATTGGCCTTAAAGCAGCCGCCAAGCGCAGTGGTTTGTGTGCTTGATGAGGTGTCCATAATGCCGCGTGATTTTACGCAATAATGAGTCGCGTTAATGCTAACGGCTACATCATTAGTCGTCAGTAACGTTTGCAGGGCCACTAAAATCTGCTGAGTTAACCGCTCTTGCACTTGTGGACGCTGAGCAAAAAATCGCACGATACGGTTAATTTTCGATAAACCAATAATATTATCTTTAGGTATATAAGCCACTTTGGCGAAGCCGTCGATGGTAATAAAGTGATGCTCACAGGTACTGACAACACTGATGTTGCTAATTTTTACCATCTCTTCAACACCCATCTTATTATCAATTTGGGTTATTTTAGGAAAATTAGCATAATCGAGGCCCGAGAAAATCTCGTTAACGTACATCTTTGCAATGCGGTGTGGAGTTTCGGCTAAGCTGTCATCGGTTAAATCTAGCCCTAATGTGGATACTACTTCGGTCATTAAGCCTTTAATACGCTGATACTTTTGCTCACTGTTCATATCGTTTGGAATCAGTGGTGTTTCAAGTCCGTGGGCGACTAATGCTTGCTGTACTTTCAATGCTTCTGCAGACAACTCTGCGCGAGTTATGTCATTAATGGTCGTCATAATAACATCCTTAAATAATGATTAGGCTTGGTACTCTAAAGATAACGACACTGAATCGGCGAAACGCAGTGCATGGGGCTTATCGATGGTCACTCTTGCCAGGGTTACACTGGGGTGTTCACGACAAATATCTAATACGTCAGCAACCAGTTTTTCTAATAACAAGAAACGACCTTCTTCGACATGTTGGATCACTTTTTTGGTGATCACTTTGTAGTTTAGTGCGTCGGCAACGTCGTCGGTTTGAAACGATCGATCGGCTGGATAATGGATCTCGATATTGATCACCACATCTTGTTGCTTGTCGCGTTCGTCTTGGTTAAAACCAATAAAGGTACGCAAACGTAAATTAGTCACGTTAATGATTGCTTGGCTTAATGGCATGATTCAGCCCTTGTGATTTGTTTTTAAACTATACGCCAAGCTGAAATAAAAAGATCATAATTTTAGGTGATTTGTGTGTAATCTCGATCATGGAAACAAATGTAAACTGGCTTGGTGTTTGGGGCGTACAATAGTCAATATAAGCATTCAAAATGTGTGTTTAGTAAGCATTGGCATAAAGAGGTAAATAATGGAACTGACTATTTTTTACGATGGCACTTGCCCGCTGTGTCTCAATGAAATGAAGCAATTAAAGCGTCATGACAATTTAAACCGCATCGGCCTTGAAGACATTAACGCCGCAGATATTAATCAGCGTTTTCCTGACTTAGATGTCGTAAAAGCCAATACCATGCTACATGGATTACAAGCTAATGGTAGCTGGCTGTATGGTTTAGATGTTACAGCTAAAGCTTGGGGCTTAACCGGTAAACATGGTTGGATAAAGTTATTACGGTTACCGCTAATCAAACCTGTTGCTGACATCGCGTATTTGGCCTTTGCCCGTAATCGTTACCGTATATCTTATTTGCTGACAGGTCAAAAGCGCTGTGATAACGGCAGCTGTAACATCAAATAAGGACAAACAATATGAGCGATTCAACGACAACAGAAACCATTATTGTGATTGGCGCGTCATCGCTAATTGCCCAAGCTTTTATTACCAAAACCTTTACTCACCAAGCCTATACTGATCAAGCAGTTATTCAGCAAGCATCAAGCCAGCAGTCAAACAGGCATGATACTTCGCCGCTACAAATCATTACGGTTAGCCGCCAAAATAAATTGATACTACATGATCTTACGGACAATATTAGCCATCATCATTTCAGCTGTGATTATCAGCAAGCCTCAATAGAACAATGTGTTACCAATATAGCGGCCATTGCAGGCAAAGTGACACGAATAGTGATGTGTAATGGTATTTTGCACAGTAAAAACCCGCAAAGCGCTGATTCAACTTTAGGGCCTCATTCGGCTAAAGATTCAACATTAATGCCAGAGAAACGCATTGAGGATATTGATGCACTATCGTTAGAACAGTTGTTTTATGCCAACAGTATTGTGCCTATGTTATGGCTAAGCGCCCTCACCTCATTATTGTCACTACCACGTCATAAAGTCACTGGCGAACAAAAATGTGTAATCAGTATTTTGAGTGCCCGAGTTGGCAGCATTTCAGACAACAAACTTGGCGGCTGGTATGGCTATCGCGCGTCAAAAGCGGCATTAAATATGCTAATCAAAACCACTGCGGTGGAATATGCCAGACGCCTTAAACGAGTAAAACTTATCGCGTTTCATCCTGGCACCACTGACACACCATTATCGAAACCCTTTCAGGCTAATGTACCCGCAGGCAAGCTTTTTACCCCTGAATTTGTCGCCAGCCAGCTGTATAACATCATGAGCAACATTGAGTCCAACGGCGAAGCCAGTTACTTAGATTGGCAAGGCAAAGAAATAAGTTGGTAAAAGAAGAGCTATTGTTATGCAAAAAAACGCGAAACCCCAAAAGGCTTCGCGTTTTTTAGACCATCGATATTGTTAATTACTTAACAAATTCAACGCCTAATTTAATATCAGCTTTAAGGGTGTCTAGCATTGCATCACGAGCGTTAGCTTCGAATGCACTAATTTCACCATAAGGTAATACTTTTTCTACGCCATTTTTACCAAGAAGTACTGGCTGTGCGAAGAATGTAGCGTGCTCACTGCCGCCGTCAACATAGGCACATTCGACTACGTTAGCTTCGCCTTGAAGGCCACGTACCAATGATAAACCAAAGCGACATGCAGCTTGGCCCATTGATAATGTTGCGCTACCGCCACCGGCTTTAGCTTCAACAACTTCAGTACCAGCGTTTTGAATACGAGTTGTCATTGCTGCCACTTCTTCGTCAGTGAAAGTAACACCTTCAACTTGAGAAAGTAATGGAAGAATAGTCACACCACTGTGTCCGCCGATTACGTTAACTTTAACGTCAGCAACTTTTAAGCCTTTAAGCTCAGCGATGAAGGTTTCGCTACGAATAACGTCAAGTGTTGTGATACCGAACAAACGGTTTTTATCATAAACACCTGCATTTTTTAATACTTCAGCAGCAATCGCAACAGTCGTGTTAACTGGGTTAGTAATAATACCCACTAATGCTTTAGGGCAAGTTACAGCCACTTTTTCCATTAGGTTGCGCACGATACCAGCGTTGATGTTGAATAGATCTGAGCGATCCATACCAGGCTTACGCGCAACGCCAGCAGACATTAACACAACATCAGCATCAACTAATGCAGCCGTTGGGTCTTCACCAGCAAAACCTTTTACTTCTACGTCTGTTGGGATGTGACTTAAGTCAACCGCAACACCAGGAGTAACAGGAGCGATGTCATAAAGAGACAACTTTGAGCCCGCAGGCAGTTGAGTTTTTAACAGTAAAGCTAGAGCCTGGCCGATACCACCAGCAGCACCCAATACAGCAACTTTCATAATTATCTCCATCAATTTATGCAGTTTGTGACATAGATCTAAATTGTCGTGGCGTCACATTACTGCAAAGTCACAAAAAATTCAATTATACGTTAGTGGAGAGGTATAAATAAGTGAGCGCTAATTCACACGCAACATACTATAAAAATGTTAAGGGTAAGTATTTGTTGCTACTAAAAATTTAAAATAAACAACAGTAAATTACAGTGTTTACATTATGCAAACGATACCATTTTATCTACTCGCGAATTTGTTATATTGAATAAAATTCATTCCGCTGTTTTATTATTGCCTTGTAATGGTGACTTTAAGGGGATTAAGCGACTTAGCCGTGTTTATACTCAGCAATTTAGGAAAGCTCAATTCAGCAGAATATCATGGCTAAGCCTCTGACACATTTAGCCTGCAAATAAGTACTAAATATTATAACATCGGCTCACAATGTCGATATTGATTGTCGTTGTAAGCCAATTTTTTTATTTTAGCCACAATTATGATAATGACAAACATCCGATAAACATTCGATAAAATGAGAAATCCATGACAATAAGAATAGGCCAACCTGCCGATCTACACGCCCTAGTTCAGTTTAACCAAGCAATGGCAATGGAAACTGAAAACCTATCATTAGACACCGAGCAATTGACTCGCGGTGTTGAAGGACTGCTTACCCATCCTGAACGAGGGGTATATTTAGTGGCTGAAGTTGATGGTGAAATAGCTGGCTCGTTGATGGTCACTTACGAATGGAGCGACTGGCGTGCAAGTAATTATTATTGGATCCAAAGCGTGTACATACGTCCGCAAAATCGTCGTCAGGGTATTTATGGCAAGCTTTATCAAGCGGTAAAAGACTTAGCGGCAGATAATGGCGGCACGGCAAGTTTTCGTTTGTATGTTGAACATGACAATAAAATTGCCCAAAAAACCTATGAATCTCTGGGTATGGAGCAAAGCCATTACTTAATGTATGAAGAAAACACTGAGTAAGCGTTAGTTATAATAAGTAATTGTAAATTAAACATAAAAAAGCCGGAACAATCCGGCTTTTTTGTGGTTGTTTTTCAAGAGGTCTAAGGCGTTTAATGTAGGGCTAGGACAATAACTAGCCTGTTCGCAACGCAAGAATTTTGTTGATATCCAATGGTGCAGTAAATTGGCTAAATGCTTTGTGCTGCTGATCAATCGCATGAATCGACATTCTGTCTGCCAGTTCATTACCTTCAATACCAATGTGCGCTGCAACATGTTGAAGCACGATATCGTCTTTCATTGCATCATATAGATCATGAGCTTGTTTGATGATCTCCAGATTGGCGATTTCACCGGTTTTTCGAGTCCAGTTTTTAGCTTTCCAGCCATATGCCCACTCACAAACACATTTAATCGAATACTGTGAGTCACTCATAATTTGCACGGTTTCACCGCCATCAAGCACTTTTTTTGCCTTAATCAGTGCCTGATGTAGCGCATTGAGTTCGGCGGTATTATTGGTGCCATTAGGGTTGTACAAACCAAACCATAACTCGGCTAACTCGCCTTTGCGGTATATCGCCATTCCAGAACCTGCTTTGCCAGGATTAGGTTCACAACCACCGTCGGTGTAAATCACCACATCAAATTGACTGAGTACAGCTTGATTAGCCGCAAGGGTTTTGGTTGATGCTCCAACCCCAGCAGATTTAACGCTTGATGAACCACTAGCCGCTTTTACGGGTGCACTTTTGCCAATACTGCTTGCAGGTGACTTAGCAAATGCGGCTTTAGCTTCCGCTTCTGTGGCAAAAGATTTGTATTTAGCTTGCGGGTACTTGTCAACAGAACGCTTAGTGACATCCCAACTGGTAAAAATGCCCGTTTCTCGACCGGCCCATACTACGTAAAACTTCTTTGCCATGATGCGACTCTAATTTCAATAATGCTAACTTCACTGATAACGTGGTTGCATGATGCCATGATTAAACTCGGCTTTGAAACAAAAATGCATGTTGTATGCAACAGTTGCAGTTAACTTGAACATCTTAAGCCAATAATTGTAATTTGACTGGCTTTGATGGGGATCAGTTTAGGCTCAGTGGTCCATCGATATTTTGATAATCGACACTACCAGAACCCGAATTAACAATGGTCAAACCTTTGGTGTTAGCCACATCAATGCCACCAGAACCATCATTTATTTTAACTAATCCGGAGACTTGCTCAACCTTGATTGAACCCGAACCATCATCAATACTCACATCACCAATAACATTACTAATGCCAATAGACCCTGAGCCATCTTGTAATATGATGCCGCCATTAACGTCAGTAATATTAATAGAACCAGAACCGTCAACCAGTGACAATTTACCAGTATTATTCAACACGACACTGCCCGAACCATCGGTTAATGCCAAGTTACCAATATTATTGATTACAATACTGCCCGAACCATCGATTAACTCTATTTCAGCGCCAACATCATCAATTTGAATGGGGCCAGAACCGTCTTTAATATTCAAGGCTAACGTTGATGGCACTTTAACTAATAAATCGATAAAAGGTGACTCACCAAAAAATTGGTCACTGTGTATTTCTGATAGCAAATAGCCTTTGTCACCTTTGCGAGTCAAACTGAGTTTAATTTCTATATCATCTTGATCTAATGACGGGGTATAGATGTCTGCAAGGACTTCTACTTCTTTTAGACCTTCGACACCAACAATTGTTAATTTACCTGCACCAGTATTGGCAATTAACTCTGAAATTGATCCTGCACTAAGGTTAAGCTTTTGCTGTACTAAGTTAAGACTTGCATGAACTTGTCCTGACTCCTTTGATGATGAAAACACCGACTCAGCTTCGCTATGTGAAGCACCAAATATTGTTGCACCTAGAATAAGTCCGACTGTGACACTAATGGTTGCGATTCGAATAGACATTAGATTAATTCCTTTTATGAAAATAATAATTTACTTAGCCCGCAACACATAAGTGATAAAATCAAGAAACGCTTGTTTATGTGTATTAGCGGTAATTAACCATCAAGAAGCAGGTTTCATACCAACTATACAAACACTATATTTACAATGAGTTACAATTAGCAGCAATAAAAATCACTTCGTCATCAAACCCCAAATGGTTAAAATCCCATACAATGTGGTTAACTTCACCACTGTGATCATTACAGTTAACTAAAACAATAAAGAAAATAGCCCTATGTCGACGCCTCCAGCAACACCAAACACTATAGTTATCATTGTGGGTTCAACCAACCCTGTAAAAATAAGTGCAGCACAGCACGCCATTGAACAATACTTCCCAGATGTTCAAATACGTTGTAGTGGCATGCATGCCCCCTCATTAGTCGCAGACCAACCCATGACCGAAGCAGAAACAAAACTTGGGGCTATCAACCGTGCTCAATTTTGCCAAGCTAATGCAGCAAGCATAAATCAACACGCTGATTTTTATGTGGCAATGGAAGGCGGTGTTGACCAGTTTGATAACGGCCCTGCCACCTTTGCTTATATGGCCATTATCCATAACGACACATTATCAGTCGGCCGCAGTGCTAATTTACCTTTGCCACAGAAAGTGTTTAACGCCTTGCAAGCTGGCGAAGAACTTGGCCACGTCATGGATCGTTTGTTTAACACCCATAATATAAAACAAAAAGGCGGCGCTATCGGTTTGTTAACCCGAGGTTTAGCCACCCGAGAAAGTATTTATACCCAAGCGTTAGTGCTGGCAATGGCGCCTTTTATCAATACGGAGTTTTTTAATGACTGATAATCATCCAGTAAATGCCACTAACGCTAACATGCATCCAAGCGTGATCCGCGAGCTACTAGCTCAAGACAATGCCGCATTGGCAGCGGTTATTCGAGAAGTGTCAGCAGAATACGGCTTAACCCCAGACAAAGGCTTTAGTGTAGCCGATAAAACCCTCGACTGTTTAAGTGAGGTATATCAAGTTGAAGGCTCACAATACTGGGTGATTGAATACCAAGGTAAAGTGGTTGGCGGCGCAGGTATTGCACCATTAGCAGAAAATGATGGCGTGTGTGAACTACAGAAAATGTATTTTGCCCGCACTATTAGGGGCCAAGGTATGGCCAAGGCTATAACACGCCAATGTATTGAGTTTGCCCAACAGCAAGGCTATCAATCGATGTATTTAGAAACCACCGCCATATTGGTTGAAGCCCTGGGTTTATATGAAAAATTGGGCTTTATCCACTGTGAGCATTTAGGCGAAACTGGTCACGATGCCTGCGAAATCGCGATGATAAAAACCTTGTAGAATCACCGCTAGAATAATGGGGATCGCTTAGTTCCCCCCATTAATCAGTGTCATTTGGGTTGACTATATTCCACATATACTCAAAGGTAACGCGTTGTCATCAATAACTTTGAGTTGTGAGTAGGCACTAATAATTTGTTGATAAACATCGGGGTATTTTAACTTTATCAAACCCATTCGACGTAAATGAAACTCATCGATTTTAGGCTGGTAGCGCATTAACAAATCCACTTTTTCAACGGCATCTTCTGGCTTAAATTGCCAAGGTTCAATACTTAATGCCACATGTAAGGGATCGAGCCCTTTACTCAATAGTAGTTCAGTACTGCGGCCTTTAAAGGGAAGTTTCAGATCAACAATATAGGTAATATTAATCAAATTACCGTTGATAACCGCATAATAAAGTAAGGTTTTACCGCGATTATCTTGCTCATATAAATCATAGCCTGAGTCATCCAATCCACTTAAAAACTTAGGACTAAACATATGAGAATTAAAGTCGGAGTACTGGATGGGATCCACATATAACTCGCTATTTAATAACTCATCATAAAAATAGCTATCGAATTCTAATGCTTGGGTAAAAAGCAAATTTTTATTCGCATCTGTTAATGGCAAGGTTAATACCGCATCAATGAAACCATTGATATTACCATCGTCAAGTAATCTAAATTGTTGATTTAAGTTCGGGATATACCTTTGTGGACGTTGATAAGGTGTCACTCGAGTGATTAGACAATCGACTAAGCTCGGATCGATTTTAGCGAGTTGGTTGATGGTTTGTTGGGGATCTAGTAAGTAATCTTTTTCGGCTTGTTCAAGCAAAGAGGCTGAACTTTTGGGTTGCCACTGCTTATTAATATGATTCACTGTAGTACGACATTGAGATAATACATTACCTAAGTCTGTAACGTTTAACTCTTGTTCGGCAAAAGCCAACTGTTGTGCTTGCAAAGCTTGTAATAGCGGATGGTCTTCAGCGATACGAGGAAGCGTTTTCCCCTCAATACTTAGTAAGTCGAGCCCGTATAGTTGCAGTAAGGACTCAATTTTTTCCGCTTCAAATTGATAATAATTTTTCGGGAAAAAGCCCTCAACTAATGTTCGGTCTTGTTGGTTAAAACGTGCATTCACTTGGCGAGCTTGTAGCATTTTTATCATTTCGATCGCTGCTGTCTGATGGTTTGGATTATAAGTTAATCCACTTAATGCCCATTCCATTGATGATGCCAAATAACTATCTTGTGTTGGTTCCACACCACGCTCTAGTAGATATTTCACGACATCGATTCGAGAGCCATATATGGCATAGTCGAGAATTGAAACAGTATCGAGTTCTTCAAATCCAACAATCGCATTTAGGCCATTGATATGATCAAGTATGATGATCATCATTTGATCTGAAACGTGTTTATCTAACATCAACGCGGCTGCATCATCTATAGTAGGTATTACGTTGTCAAAAAGGGCTTTTTGTTGCTCTAGTGATAGGTTCGAAATATTTTCAAATTCTGGTAATGGTACTTTTCTTGTCACTGTTGCTTCACGAAAAAACTCATTATTTAAATCTACGCCTTGATTGACAAGATCTTGATGCAATAGTTGAGTATACTTTTGGTTGAATAACACTAATTCGGAATTTTTCCGTAGTTGTGCCACTTTAAAATCTACTGCAGCGTACTCGCTTGATAGTTTTTCGACGACTAGCGTGACTTCGTCTAGACTGTATTCATTGAGATATTTGTCCCAGCCAAGGTAATTATCACTAGCCCAATCATCACTTTGTTTATCATTATTTTGTAGTAGTGTTTTGCATACAGCAAAATTGGTAACCGCAATAGCTGTAGCATCGGTTTCTTGAGCGGGCTCAGAAGGAGTTTGAATTTGATTATCTAGTGTTTTACTGGCCGGAGATGGCGTCGATGCAATCGGATCGGCTAACTGTTGGTTAAAATAAAACCAGCCGGTCAAAGCCACAAATAAAATGACCACTAATACAATCCACACTCGAAACTTCATAACAATCCTTTGATAACAACTCCATTGGCGAAAACATATCATAATTAAAGAAGGTAACCTCATTAATATGTGATTCTGAATATTTTTTAAGCTGTTTTACTACGACTTTATTATAGCGCTTTGCAATAACCCAAAAGCTTGGTAGCCTCAGATTAAGTACATTCCATAGGAGGAATATAATGGAATACCAACGTATCGCGCATTCTAGCCTTGAGGTGAGTAAAATCTGCCTCGGCACTATGACTTGGGGTGAACAAAATACCCAAGCAGACGCTTTTGCTCAACTCGATTATGCTATTGGTCAAGGCGTTAACTTTATTGATACTGCTGAAATGTACCCTGTTCCACCTAAAGCAGAAACCCAAGGTGAAACCGAACGCATTATTGGTAACTACCTAAAAGCACAAGGTAATCGCGACAATTTAGTGATTGCGTCTAAAGTTTCTGCGCCTGGTGATAAAGGCGATTATATCCGTAAAGATATGGCTCTCGACTGGCGTAACATCCATCAAGCCGTTGATGACTCATTAGCGCGCTTACAAATCGACACTATCGATTTGTATCAAATACATTGGCCGGATAGAAATACCAATTTCTTCGGCGAAATGATGTATGAACATGACGAAGCTGAACATTACACGCCTATTTTAGACACTCTTGAAGCCTTAGCGGAAATCATTAAGCAAGGTAAAGTGCGTTATATCGGCATTTCTAATGAAACCCCTTGGGGCTTTATGAAATATCTAAAATTAGCCGAAAAGCACGATTTACCACGAATTATCAGTGTACAAAACCCGTACAACTTACTTAATCGCAGTTACGAAATTGCCATGTCTGAAATAAGTCATCGCGAAGAAGTACCATTATTAGCCTATTCGCCGTTAGCCTTTGGTGCTTTAACCGGTAAATACGAAAATAATCAGTGGCCTGAAGGCGCACGTTTAACGGTATTTAAACGCTTTGCCCGCTATAACAGTACTCCTATGGCCCTAGAAGCGACGCAAGCTTATATCGATTTGGCCCGTGAGTTTGGTCTATCTCCCACCGAAATGGCCCTAGCGTTTGTAAATAGCCGCAAATTTGTCGCCGCTAACATTATTGGTGCTACCGATTTACATCAGTTAAAGCAAAACATCGACAGTCATAAAGTCAGCTTATCTGCTGAGTTGATGGGCAGAATTAACGAGTTATCGGCGTTATATCGTTTCCCTTGTCCGTAAGCTCACGTCATTAGGCTTATTGCCACAAAGCCTTGCATTAGGCATCAAGATCACTGAAGATCTTGATGCCTTTTCTTTTTAATACAGAAACCCTTATTTATGAAGCCTGCATCGTCATCATCGTCTGCCGTTTTATTTGATCATCAAGCATTGCGCGATCAATTCCCGGCACTTAAACAGACCATTGGCGATCATCCTTTGTGCTACTTAGACACCGCAGCCACTAGCCAAAAGCCGCAAGCGGTGATTGATGCGATGACCGAGTACTACCAACTCAACAACGCCAATGTGCACCGTGCAGCGCATCAATTATCAGCAAGGGCAACTCAGCAATATGAAGCGGTTAGGCAACAAGTGGCTGAATTTATCCACGCCCAGCGTCAAGACGAAATCATTTTTACCCACGGCACCACAGAATCGATCAACATGGTGGCCTACGGACTGACTTCGCAAATCAAGCCAAATGATGTGATATTAATTGATACTGCAGCTCACCACGCCAATATTGTTCCTTGGCAGGAACTGGCAAAGCGCACCGGTGCGGTGATCAAACAGATCCCGTTAACGTCAGATGCACAGCTAGATATAGCCGCTTTTGAGCAGCTATTAACCCTTAAACCTAAAGTGGTAGCCCTATGCCATGTGTCAAATGCCTTGGGCACATTAAACCCAGTCAATGAGCTAATCGCAAAAGCCAAAGCCGTCGGCGCGCGAACCTTAGTTGATGGCGCTCAGGCCATTGCCCATTTACCGGTTGATGTACAACAAATTGATTGTGACTTTTATGTGTTTTCAGGCCATAAAATGTATGGGCCAACAGGCGTGGGAATTTTATATGGTCGATTTCATCAACTCGATCAATTAACCCCAATGCTCACTGGCGGCGAGATGATCAAAACCGTGAGTTTTGAGCAGACTGAATTTGGTGCGTTACCTAATCGCCTTGAAGCTGGCACGCCCGCTATCGCAGAAGTCATTGGCCTAGGGGCAGCAATTCATTTTTTACAACAATTGCCCCGCGAACAACTGCTCGCACACGAACAACAATTGATCCACTACTTACAACAGCAACTGCAACAACTTGGCGCTATTGAGTTGTATGGTATTGCCAAGGATAGTCACGGCGAACAGAAGCTCTTAACTGAGAATCACAGCCATAATGTTGGCGCTGTCGCTTTCAATCTACAAGGTGAACATCACCAAGATGTAGGAATTTTACTCGACCAACAAGCTGTGGCCGTTCGTTGTGGTCATCATTGCGCTATGCCGCTGATGACCAGTCTTAATTTAAGCGGTTGTTGCCGTGCGTCTATTGGCATCTATACTAATAAGCAAGATGTTGATCAATTTATTCATGCACTTAATACTGTAAAAGAGTTATTGTTATAGTGTTAAGGTACAACACGCGGCTCCTGATGTATCTTTTCTCTACAACCGAGGTTAATTGAATTACCATGTTAAACCCAAGCACTACACCTTCACCGCAGTTATTTTCGCCTTTATCGGATGAATTAGTTGAAGCCGTTAACCTCATTGAGCAAGCTAATAACTGGCAAGATAAATACCGCCAGATAATGTTATTAGGAAAGCTATTGCCGCCACTCGATGCAGAATTTAAACAGACAGATGCACAAGTTAAAGGCTGTGAAAGCCAAGCATGGTTGTACCATTACACACTAAATGGCCAACATTTTTATCTGGCTGATAGCGATGCCCGTATTGTAAAAGGCTTAATTGGGTTGTTACTGGTCGCCTGCCAAGGTAAAACCACCGAGCAAATACAGCAATTTGATGTAACACAGTATTTTGACCGTCTCGGATTAAGTGGCCAATTAAGTCCATCTCGTACCAATGGTTTAACTGCGTTAGCACAAGCCATCGTTACCTATACACAAAATGTTGGTACCTGAAATACCTACCAACACTAAGGAATAATAATGACTCAAAAAGTCTGTAACCAAGCTCGCCGTCATATGTTAAAAGGCCTTGGAGCAGCCACATTATTAAGCCCTTTAAGCTCATTTCCTACTTGGGCCGCCAAGCCACGTCGATTATACATCGATGGGTTATCGTTTTTACCAACCGACATCAATGATGTTAAAGCCTCAAAGCTCGACGCCTTTATCGCCGATATCTCAGCAATAGAAACCATTGAACAAGCCGATGGCACTAAAAACTATAAACGCACTTATCAAGCCTGCATCAACAGCATCACCCAAGCGGCTAATTCAGTAAAAGCCAATCCAGACGTGTATCTACAAGGGCTTACGGGCACAGATATTAGTAAGGCGAGAGCTCAACAACAAACCGCGGTGTTTTTTCAAATTCAAGGTGCTGATTGTGTAGAAAATGACGGTTTAAGCAACCAGTGGCAGCAGTTAGATAATCTACATCAACAAGGTTTACGTGTTTTGCTGCTAACACACCATTATGGTAATCGTTATGCTGGTGGCGCATTAGATAATGACGGCTTACAGAGTCTTAATACTCCGCTAACGACTGCAGGACAAGAGCTGATAACAGAGCTAAATCGTAAAAATATTCTTATCGATGTCAGTCATTCAAGTGCCCAAACGGCCCTTGATACCATAAAATTCAGCCAGTCACCTATTGTACAAAGCCATGGCGCAGCACGCGCTATTGTCAACAATGCCCGTTGCTCACCCGATGAAGTCATCCGTGCCATTGGCGATAATGGCGGCGTATTTGGCGTGTTTATGATGAGCTTTTGGCTCACTAACAAGCCAACGCCCACAATTGATGATTACATTAATCAACTCGCTTATATCGCCAAAATCGGCGGTGTTGATTGCGCGGCCATTGCCAATGATTTCCCACTGCGTGGACAAGAAAATCTATTAGCGTTAAATAACAATAATAGTGAAGGAATAAAAGAATATCTTGAGTGGTGGCATAGCTTAGAAAGCAAACATGTACTCGGCTTTGATGTAGAGCCTAAGCATGTGGTGATCCCTGAGTTAAACAGCATAGACCGCATGAGCCGCATAGACGATGCCTTAAAAAAAGCGCGTTTTAAAGCCACCGATCGCGATCGTTTTATGGGAGAAAACTGGCAGAGAGTGCTCAAACAGGTGCTGGTGTAGTCGCTCACAAGTACTGAGTGTTTAATCGCTCACAGCAACAGAGACTCAATATAAAAAAGGGCTGATGTTATATCAACATCAGCCCTTTTTATTGTCGATTGAGTGCAGTCTAAATGCCTGCACCGGCAATTTCTCTTGGTGGGTTAAGCACTTCAATGGCTTTTAAATACGCCAGCAATCCATTTACTTGAGTGGCTAAATCACCTTTACTGGTATCGATGGTTAACTCAGCAGATTCAGGCTCTTCGTAAGGTGAAGAAATGCCTGTGAAATTGGTAATTTCACCATTGCGCGCTTTTACATACAGACCTTTGGGGTCTCTCGATTCACACACACTCAATGGTGTCGACACATGCACTTCAACAAATTGACCTTGTGGGAATAATGCCCGAACACGATCACGTTCTTCACGGGTTGGTGAGATAAATGCAGATAGCACCACTAAGCCAGAATCAACCATCAACTTAGCGACTTCACCGACCCGACGCAAATTCTCATCGCGATCTTCAATACTAAAACCTAAGTCTTTACACAGACCATGGCGAACGTTATCGCCATCGAGTAGATAGGTATGGAAACCGTGTTCAAATAATGCCCGTTCTAATGCACCTGCAAGGGTTGATTTACCCGAACCAGATAACCCCGTAAACCATAACAGAACCGGGTTTTGGCCTTTTTGGGCACCACGGGCAGCTTGGTCAATGGCATGTTGATGCCAAACAATATTGCTCATCACTACTCCTATCAAGTGGTCATTACACCACACTAAAATTCTTTAAAACGGGAAGAAATACGGAATCGAAAAAATAACCACTAAGGAATACACTATTGATAACGGTAAACCTAAGCGTACAAAATCGCTTAATTTATAGTTACCAGCATTAAATACCATCAGATTAGTTTGGTAGCCGTAAGGTGAAATAAAACTCGCACTAGCACCAAATACCACAGCCATAATGAACGGACGCGGATCGACGCCAAAACTCATTGCAACGGCATAGGCCACTGGAAAAGCAAGGGCCGCAGCTGCATTATTGGTGATTAACTCGGTAACAATTAAGGTAATCAAATAAATCCCAACAAAGGCAGCAAACACCCCATAACCACTAAACACACTCAATAAGGTTTGTGCCATTATATCTGCTAGGCCAGTTGTAACCATTAAGTTAGCTAAGCCCAAGGCACTGCCTACAATCACCACCAATTCAATAGGAAAACGACGTTTAAGCTCACTTATGGTTATCGCACCAATTGCCACATAGCTGAGTAACAATAGCGCTAACCCCTTCGCTAACGGTAATACTTCAAAAATGCTCGCGACAATGGTTAATGTAAACCCTACAAGCACCCAAATACCGCGTTTTTCATCTAAGCGAACGCTTAAATCTAAACCGCTGATGGCTGCAAAGTCACTGGTTAAATTAGGGCATTTAGAAAATCGGTCGCCTGGGGTGAGCAATAACACATCCCCAGGTTGTAAAACCACATCGCCCAATCCGCCTTTTAAGCGCTGGTTGCCACGTCTAATTGCCATTACTGCGGCATCAAACACTTCACGAAAGCGCGAATCTTTTAGCGTTGTCCCCACTAAGCTCGACGATGGCGCTAACACAGCTTCGACTAAATTTTGACCTTTAGCATGTTGTTTACCAAACCACTCTAAACCGTCAAATTGATGCAATAACTCAACCGACTCAACCGAACCACTAAAACGTAATACGTCATCTGCTTGCAGCACCATTTGCGGTGGCACAGGACAAATACGAATGCCACTTCGCTCCAACTCAACTAAATAAAGTTTTTTTAACGCGCGCAAGCGATTATCTATCACGCTCTTGCCTACTAATGTCGAGGTTTTTGCAACATGGGCTTCAAGTAAATAAGGTAATGCCTCATCTTCCGATTCTTCACGTCTATCGGGTAAAAAGTTAGCCATTATGGTCAGCATCAATAGACCAATGATAACGACTAACGCACCCACTTGTGAGAATTCAAAAAAACCTAAAGGTTCAAGGCCAGCATTTTCAACAAACGAGTTAACAATCAAATTAGTAGAAGTGCCAATAAGCGTAAGCGTGCCACCAAGAATGGCCGCATAGTTTAATGGCAACAATAACTTAGAAGGAGCATGCGCTTGATTACGGCGCACAACACCAATTAACGAGGCCACGACCGCAGTATTATTGGTAAACGACGACAACAACGCCGTCGATATGCCTAACTTAGCCAACGTAGAAAATAATGAACCTTTACCAATAACTTGGCTCAATTTACCCAATAATGAGGTTTTTTCAAGAGCAGTAGCAGCCAACACCAACAGCACTAGGGTTATCAGCCCGTTATTGGTAAAGCTGCTAAGTGCCACATTTAAGTCAACTAGCCCAATAAAATAACAAAGCAATGATGCGAAAAAAAACATGGCGGCCGGTGTTGCAAGCCCAGCAAGAAGCCCACCAACCAGTGCTAACAAAATTATCGCTAACAGCCATATTTCGCTCATTATTTATTTTCCAAGCAAACTAATATCGCGTGCATTCCAATGCGGGAAATGCTTACGTACTAGCGCATTAAACTCAACTTCAAATGCACTAAACTCAGAAGTATTTTGCTTGTCACCTTGATGCCCACTGACCACCATAACGGCGGCAACGGTAGCATTACTTAAACGATCAATTAATATCATTCCGCCAGTGTCACGCACTAAGCTATAAGCATCTAACACCACTGATTCGGTTAAATCTAACTTAACCCGAGCAATGGTATTTAAGCTTAATGTGCTTGCTGCGCTGCGCTCAAGTGTGTTGACATCGGTGATGTATTCAATTTCACTGACCACGGCTTGGGTTTTCTTACCTGCGACTTTCACGTCGTATAACTGGCCAATTTGTAATGGTTTTTCATCCATCCACACCAGATCCGCAACAATATGATTAGCGATTTCTGGCGCGGTTGTAGGTTGGGCTAATAAGTCACCACGTGAAATATCAATCTCATCTTCAAGGGTAATGGTAATAGCTTGACCGGCTACCGCTTCTGGTAAGTCACCATCAAATGTCACTATACGTTCAACTTTACTGCGCTTACCCGATGGTAATGCCACTAGCTCGTCACCCACTTTAATAACGCCCGACGCTAACGTGCCAGAAAAACCACGAAAATCTAAGTTAGGACGTAATACGTACTGCACTGGAAAACGCACTGGTAACTCGCTCAATTCGCGCTGGGTATCGATCGTTTCAAGTAGCTCAAGTAAAGTGCCACCTTGATACCAATCACACTGTGTACTGCGGTTAACCACGTTGTCGCCATTTAAGGCAGATAACGGCACATAGTGAATATCTAAATCACCAAAGTCTTTGACGAAATCAGTAAAGTCAGCTTGAATTTTCTCGAATACAGTTTGATCAAAACCGACTAAATCCATTTTGTTAACTGCCACAACAAAATGACGTAATCCTAACAATGACGCGATAAAGGCATGACGTTTAGTTTGGGTTTGAACACCATAGCGAGCATCAACCAAAATAACGGCTAAGTCACAAGTTGACGCACCCGTTGCCATGTTACGGGTGTATTGTTCATGGCCTGGAGTATCTGCAATAATAAACTTACGTTTTTCACTGGAAAAATAACGATAAGCCACGTCAATGGTAATGCCCTGCTCACGTTCGGCTTGTAAACCATCTACCAATAACGCGAGATCTATGGCTTCTCCTGTGGTACCCATTTTGGCGCTGTCATTTTTTAGACTAGTAAGCTGATCTTCATAAATTTGAGCACTGTCATGCAGTAGACGACCAATTAAGGTACTTTTACCGTCATCAACACTGCCACAAGTTAAAAAACGCAATAAGCCTTTGTTCTGTTGTAGTGCTAGGTATTCTTTTACACCGTGCAGCTGGATCTGGGCTGCCATACGGTCGGTATTCGTTTTTGCTTGGTCCATAATCTTTCTCACTCAAATTCGTTCGCATGCTGGGTTGTTTAGGCAACCATGTTCAATTGCTTAGAAATAGCCTTGACGCTTTTTCTGCTCCATTGACGCACTTTGGTCTGAATCAATTAAGCGACCTTGACGTTCACTTGAGCGGGTTAGCAGCATCTCTTCAATAATTTTTTCTAAGGTGTCAGCTTCTGAAGGCATCGCCGCAGTTAGCGGATAACAACCTAAGGTTCTAAAACGGACTCGTTCAACTGACTCAACATCACCAGCTTCAATAGGCATACGATCGTCATCTTTTAAGATCAGCTGGTCGCCTTTATTTACCACTGTACGAGGAGCGGCAAAATATAACGGTACGATTTCAATGTTTTCTTGATAGATGTATTGCCAAATATCAAGCTCAGTCCAGTTAGATAATGGGAACACCCGAATACTTTCGCCTTTGTTGACTGCGCCGTTATAGGTACGCCATAACTCTGGACGTTGGTTTTTTGGGTCCCAGCGGTGATGCTTATCACGGAACGAATAAACGCGTTCTTTAGCACGAGATTTTTCTTCGTCGCGGCGGGCACCACCAAAAGCAGCATCAAACCCATATTGATTTAAAGCTTGCTTTAAACCTTGGGTTTTCATGATATCGGTATGCTTAGCACTGCCATGGGTAAATGGACCAATACCTTGCTCAACACCTTCTTGGTTGGTATGCGTTAATAACTCAAAACCAAACGCTTTGGCCTGCGCATCACGAAAAGCTATCATCTCTTTAAATTTCCAACCCGTATCCACATGCAATAAGGGAAATGGAATTTTGCCAGGGTAAAATGCTTTACGTGCAAGATGTAGCATCACTGATGAGTCTTTACCAATAGAATAAAGCATCACAGGGTTACCAAACTCGGCGGCAACTTCACGGATGATCTGGATGCTTTCAGCTTCCAGTTGTTGTAAATGGCTTAACGAACGGCCTGCCATGATGATTCTCCATTACCTAATATTGCTGCAAAGCAGCGGGTTAAATTATTCGACTACAGCGCTTTTGCCACTGCATCTAAATCTGTTTTTTGTTGTGCCGTTTTTTGTTGTGCAGTGACGGGATCAAACCAATGTAAACTGTCTGCTAATTCAACAACCTCACCAATAATCATCAGCGCAGGCATCTGCAAAGCTGGGTCAGCCGCTAATTGAGCCAGCTCACCTAACTTACCAATAAAACGCTGTTGTGATGAAGTGGTGGCTTTTGACACGATAGCCACCGGAGTATCGGCATTTCTACCCGCGCCAATTAATCCATCGCTAATAATGCTGGCATTTAATATGCCCATATAAACCACTAAGGTATTATTGGGGTTAGCATAACCCTGCCAATCCATAGGACGACTAGCTAATTGACAATGACCGGTAATAAACGTCACCCCTTGGGCGTAATCTCGATGTGTTAACGGAATACCAGCATAAGCCGAGGTACCGCTTGCTGCGGTAATACCTGGAACAACTTCAAATGCGATATCGGCACCTACTAAGGTTTGTAGTTCTTCACCACCACGACCAAAAATAAACGGATCGCCACCTTTTAAACGCACCACATTTTTGCGGGTAAACGCTTTCGTCACTAGCAGTTGATTAATCTCATCTTGTGGTGCACTATGCTTGCCAGCACGTTTACCCACGGCAATTTTTTCGGCTTGTGGCGGAATAAGATCTAAAATATCTTGGCTAACTAATGCGTCATACAACACTGCATCAGCTTGTTTAAGCACGCGATAGGCTTTTAAGGTTAGTAGCTCTACGTCACCAGGACCTGCGCCGACTAACCATACTTTGCCTTTGGCCTTTTGGCCCGGCATCGATACTAATTCCATCACATCTACCTCAAGCTAATTCACTATCATCAAATATAGCGTTTTCTATATTCCATATATAATAGTTAATAGTTAGTTTTTATAACTAAATAGAATATGAGATTATTTACTCACGCTTTACGCTATTTGACAGGCTGATACGTATAGAATGTGCTGGTGAAAAGAAAAAGAATTGTTAACATAATTCGACAAAACCTTATCAATTGATAACAATGACAGTCGAACATAGCAATAATAAGTACTAAACCTATAATCCACCAATAATGATGCTTATGGATGATGCAATGATAAAAACTACTCAATATCTTGGACTTTCGATACTGTTACTTGGCAATAGTTTGTTTGCTCATGCAGAAGACTCATTAGTCGATGCTCGAGTGAAAGATGAACTAGCGACATCTGAAAAGCCGTTTGTGATCACTCCACATAAGGCAAACTACTTACTCCCGGTTACGTATCAAACACGTACTCACGCATTACCATTTGAAATAAAATACCCAGATGAAGATTTCACCATTGATAAGCTAGAAGCAAAGTTCCAAATCAGTTTTAAGTTTCCGATTATGTATAACGTTTTTGGTGATAATGGCCATTTGTACTTTGCTTATACCAATCAATCATATTGGCAAGTTTATAACGAAGAGGCATCATCTCCGTTTCGCGAAACCAATCATGAACCAGAAGTGTTTATGTTATTTAATAATGATTGGAAAATTGGCGGCTTTACAAATTCGTTTTTAGGTTTTGGTGCGGTGCATCAATCTAATGGCCAAACCAATCAATTATCCCGCAGCTGGAATAGAATATACGGCAGTGCAGTATTTGACCGAGGTCCCTTCGCACTTGGGCTTAGAGTATGGTGGCGTATCCCTGAAGATGAAAAAGAAAATGTTAATGAAGCTAAAGGCGATGACAATCCAGACATCAACCGTTATATGGGTAACTTTGAACTCACTGGCGTATATGGTCTAGATAAACATCGCTTTACGATGCTTCTGCGTAACAACCTACGTGATACTAATCGCGGTGCAGTTGAATTAACCTGGAGTTACCCGATTATTGGTACTTTACGGATATATACTCAGTATTTTAATGGCTACGGTGAGAGCTTAATAGATTACAACCATCACAATCAGCGCATTGGTATTGGCATTGCTTTAAATGACATTCTGTAAGCGGCATCCAGTATCTGCACCCATTTTAGGTGTCTAAAATGAAATACATAAAATAAAAAAGAGGTGACCAATTAGGTCACCTCTTTCATTAACAGATGAGCAAAATAGCCATCATTAACATTATTTAGCGCTCGCTTTAGTGTTTACTTTAGACCCAATCACCAAGCCTTTATCAGTAAAGTCTACCGACATCTGTAAACGCATGTCGTAGTCTTTTAACATCAATAACTCTTCTGGCATGGGTTCACCACTCATTTCGACCATATCAACTAACGGAGCAAACATTTTCTGGTAATCAACAGACAAATCAAAGAAACCATTTGCTTCAAGTGATTGCTTATACATCAGATCGGCTAACTCTGTTCCTCTGTCGCCAGTATAAGCAACTAAATGACTACCTTTAACGGCTAATTTAGCGCTAACACCTAATTCTGCTGGCAACATTAACATTGGGGTGATGTCGACTGGATCGCCATTATTTTTTAAATCCACATCCACAAGCGGTGGATAAAACGGTTTCATCATTTCCACTAATGCCATCGGTTTTTCAGCTGACACGCTAATTAAGGCATCTAATGTTTCAAAACTTGGCTGACCATTTTTCTCCGTTAACTTGTAATCAGCTAATGTCATGCTAATACCTTTAACGCCATTCGCCATTCCCGTCACCATGCCTAACATCGCCGGATTTAAGGCACTCAACTCTGATTGCATTTCAGCTAATGGAGCACATTGGTAACTAGGCGTTTGCAAATCACTCCACACTTCACTTAAGGCTGGCGCGAGTTTGTTAACGTCAACGCCTAGTGCAACGGATAAAATATTATCATGCCCATTATTTGCAAATGATGGCACAAAACCACGTATTTTATTCAATGCAGATAAAATCACTTGGTTGTTACTTTCAATGACAACAGCAGCATCGATAGTACTTTCATCACGAGTAATAGAATATGAATTTAGCCCCATAACACTGCGCGGCCAGTTGGCTGCTATTGCATTTAACTCCGTTTTACAGACCGGTGTTTTCAGTTCTTCAAATGGATCTTCACCCTGTATTCCAATCATTTTTGTCATTTGCTTGGCCAGCATATTGCCATCAACCGATGTTAACCCCTTAACCAATTCAACATGGTTAATAAAGCTAATGCTGTCTTTCATAAAACCATGAGTTTTGGCGATGTCTTGTAGCAGGGTTGTGTCGCTAATGGGATGCTCGACTTTCTTTTCTCCCAACGCAGTTTCAAGCAATTGAGGTTGATTAAATGACGTATTCAATGTCACAGTTAACCAGCTATCTTTAACAGAAAATACAATTTCAACCTGTTCTTTTTCACCTGCATCAGTTAATGCATAACCGCGATATTCCGCAGAACCAGACTTGCCCATTGTATGAGTTAACCCACTTTCTTGCTCGGCACGATCTAATTCCGCCCACAATGCTTCTGGATGACTCAGTTGAATTTTCATAACGGGCAATGCGCCCAAGGTATAAAAATAACTCTTAATTGAATCGGGTAAACCGTAGGTCGATAGCAAGGTTTCTGGTTCAGGCAATACAGTCATATATTGCTTATATAAGCTCACAAAAAAGCGCTCTTGAACAGATAAACTATCATCTAATGACAAGATATTATCCATATCATAAGCTTGATAATTACCTGCAATACTATACAAATAATCTTTTAACGGAAATGGTACTAACTGCCCAGAAAACGCTAAAGTATCTGCTGGAACATAGTCCAACATTGGATCGTTTTTAACGACGGATGATCCCTGCTGTGATAGCAAATATCCTCCAGCACCAACAGCTAATACTACAGCAGCAATTGCCATTTTATTCATCTATAAACTCCAATTTATATGATTGTTAACTCTTCCATGTTATGAGTTAGCATTAAAAAGATTCATTATTTATTTCGGGTAGGCATTGTCGATTACACCGATAAACGATGGATTAATTTAACATTAATTATTAATGAGCGCATTAGGAGTCGTTGTATGCGATTAATAAAAATGGCACACAAATAACATGCGACGTCAGCAGGAAACGTATTATTTACTCTGGGGCCTGTTGATCTTTCAAAGTTGTTTTTGCAGCGAATTGTCGGTCATTACGTAAACAAGAGCGACAAGGCAGAGGCTTTGTTGTGTCGGTATTCTACATTAACAGTAAGAATGAACAACAAACGCTGCTCGAATAGGCCGCCCCTAAACTGAGTGATGAATATATCGTGAGAAAGCGTAATTCTAGAATGAATTTGAGGCTTTCCCGATAACTCTTTACGACAGAGTTATCGGGAATAACCGAATCGATTGCTTATACGCTAACAAGTCAATCAATGTGCTCGAGGATGCGAGCGAAGCTTTTGAAGGTACGTGGACTGCAAAAACAATCCCAAAACGTCAACAAAAACCATCTACGGGAATTTCTAAATTTAGACTAGTATCGGCAGAGTTGCATGAAAATTTAACAAAATTTAATGATTATCTATTAAAAGCTGATAACCAAATAGCTGAAACACAAGATGACGAGGCCAAGGTTAGTAGAAAGATAATAAAGGCAAAAAATATATCAGAACAAGTCATATTGCCATGAGATGATATAAGTAACAGATGACTCATATAAACTCATGGCTAAATGATTAAATATCGAAGTGCAAACCACATTCTCGTTTTAAGCCGTTAAAACGAGTTTCTTCTTCAGTCATGCCCAGCTCAAGTGGTTTGCTTGAGTGAGTATCACCGACTGAAACATAGCCTTGCTCCCATAATGGGTGATATGGCAAGTCGTATTCAGTTAGGTACATATGCACGTCTTTATTGCTCCACTCAATGATGGGTAACAATTTAAAACGTTTGCCACTAATGGCTAAAATAGGCAATGCTTCACGGGTACTCGACTGGCTACGGCGCAAGCCTGCAAACCAAGTACCGACGTTTAATTCAGCTAATGCACGCTGCATAGGCTCAACTTTATTGATGCGGTTATACTTTTCTAAGCCATCAATCCCCTGCTCCCACAGCTTACCAAAACGGGCTTCTTGCCACGCTTGAGTTTGACCCGCTTGGTATACTTTAAGATTGAGGTTTAAGCGCTCAGTTAACTGATCAATAAATTGATAAGTCTCAGGAAACAAATAGCCTGTGTCGGTTAAAATTACCGGAATATCGCTTTGCGCTTGAGTCAACATGTGCAACATCACCGCGCCTTGAATCCCAAAGCTAGACGATAACGCATGCTCGCCCGGTAAATACGCTAAACCCCAAGCAACACGTTGCTGCGCCGTTAACCCAGCTAAAAACTGGTTAATGTTTTCAAGCGCAGCTGCTTGCTCTGCTTTAGGCGCTAATAATAACGCCTGCAGTTGAGCCGGAGTGACAGAATGATCGACGGCCGCGTCTGTTGACGCAGTCGTTACCACTTGATTAAGCATGAAAATCCTTAGCGGCATCTATAACCGCCTTCACTACACCAATGCGTACAGTGAAGTTACCAAAGGTTTCGCCCGCATCACGCTCTGTGGCGTAGCGGCCAAACAAAGTATCCAATTCAGCTAAAATTTCAGCTTCTTGGATGTTTTCTTTATGCATTTTATTTAAACGTGTGCCTTCAAAGCTGGCGCCTAAATACAAGTTATAGCGCCCTGGTGCTTTACCCACTAAACCAATTTCGGCTGCAAATGGACGAGCACAACCGTTTGGACAACCTGTCATGCGCACCACGATTGATTGCTCGCTAATGCCGTGTTTTGCCTGTAGTGCATCAATATGATCGATAAACTCAGGAAAGTAACGTTCAGCTTCCGCCATGGCTAATGGGCACGTTGGTAACGCCACACAGGCAATAGAATGGCCGCGAGTACCACTTAATACTTGCCCCAATAAACCATGTTTACGGGCTAACCCTTCAATTTCAGCTTTATCTTGTGCTGCCACACCCGCAATAATCATGTTCTGATTAGAGGTCATGCGGAAATCGCCTTTGTGAATTTTGGCAATTTCACGTAAACCGGTTTGCAAGGTTTGGCCTGGCATGTCTTTAATACGGCCACTTTCAATAAACAACGTTAGGTGAAATTTATTGTCGATACCTTCAACCCAACCATAACGATCGCCACGATCACCAACGATCACATCACGCTTAGGTTCAAATTTAACTCCGGCACGTTTTTCCACTTCGGCTTTAAATGCATCATAGCCATGGTCAACAATGGTGTACTTTAAACGCGCACGTTTACGCACAACACGGTTACCCCAGTCACGCTGAACCGTCATTACCGCTTCTGCAAACTTGGTGACATCATCAGTTTTAATAAACCCAAAGTCATCAGCTAAACGTGGGAAGGTTTCAACTTCACCGTGAGTAGAACCCATACCGCCACCAGCAACCAAGTTAAAGCCGACTAATTCACCCGCTTCTGCTACCGCAATAAAACCAAGGTCGTTGGTGTATACGTCTACATCGTTATGTGGCGGAACCGCAACTGCCATTTTAAATTTACGAGGTAAATAGGTTTTGCCGTAAACAGGCTCAACCGTTTCTGTATCTAATAGCTTTTCTTCATCTAACCAAATCTCAGCATAAGCACGAGTGTGTGGTAATAAATGATCAGATAAATGCTTAGCAACAGCATACGCTTGCGCATGCAGCTTTGATTCAACTGGGTTTGGATTACACATCACATTACGGTTTACGTCACCACAAGCGGCAATAGAATCAAGTGCGGCACGATCAAGGCCTTGGATCAAGGTTTTTAGATTACGCTTTGGAATACCATGGTACTGAAACGTTTGACGCGTGGTCAAACGAATACTGTTTGAGGTGGTGAGTGTTGATGAAATTTTATCCACTTCTAACCACTGCTCTGGGGTACAAATACCACCAGGTACACGAGCTCGTAGCATAAAGCTATGCAATGGCTCTAACTTTTGCTCTTTACGCTCGTTACGTAAATCACGATCGTCTTGCTGATAAAAACCGTGGAATTTGATCAACTGCTGATCGCCATCGCTAAACGATCCTGTCACTTGGGTATCTAAACCCTCTTGGATATCGCCGCGTAAATAATCACTGTCGATTTTTAAGTATTCGTTTAACGCTAACTTTTGCTCACTCATGGCCTGGGCCTCTCTTAATTCTGTTCAATTCATTAGTGCGATTGGGTTGTTAGGTTTGAGCTAACAACCGGATCAAATTTAATACACGTCTTTTTGGTAGCGTTTGTCGCTACGAAGTGTTTCAAAGTAAGCTTCTGCGTCATCAGCGCTTAAGCCACCTTGTTCAACCGCAATATTCACTAATGCTTGATGTACGTCTTTTGCCATGCGGTCTGCATCACCACAGATATACACATGAGCGCCATTTTGTAGCCACTGCCATAACGCTTCAGCTTGTTCTGCAATGCGATGTTGCACATACACTTTATGAGCTTGATCGCGCGAGAATGCTACGTCTAAACGCGATAAATCACCGCTTTTAAGATACTGCTGCCACTCAACTTGATATAAGAAATCTTGTTCAAAGTGTGGGTTACCAAAGAATAACCAGCTATTACCCGACACGCCCTCAGCAGCACGTTGCTGCATAAAGGCGCGGAATGGCGCAACACCTGTACCAGGGCCGACCATGATCACCGGTGTATCAGGGGTTTCAGGTAAACGGAAATGATTGTTTGGTTCAACATACACATTAACTTGCTGGCCTTCTTCTGCAGAGGCTAAAAAGTGCGATGCACCACCAAAGCGAGCGTGGCCTTGACGTTCATCTTCAACCAGCGCGACAGTTAAGTGCACTTCCGCTTCAACTTCTGCTTGGCTAGAGGCAATTGAATATAAGCGTGGCGTCAATGGACGTAACATATCAACCAATTGCTCGGCACTAACCTTGGCTGGATAGGCTGCAACTAAATCAGCAAACTGGTGCTTAAGAATAAACTGTCTGGTTTGCTCTTTGTCTTCACAAATGGCTGCAAGTTCTGCATTACCGCTCAACTCAGCCCATGACTTTACTAAACCAGGGTATAACTGAGTTAACTCTTTCTTGTCGGTTAATGCTGTTTTTAATGATAGTGACTGTTTCGACACTGTGACATTGTCATCTGCCGCTAAACCAAGTGCGGCGATCACTTCATCGACTAATGCAGGGTTATTACTAAACCACACGCCCAAGGCATCACCAACCTGATAAGTTAACCCTGACTCGCCTAAATCTATTTCGACATGGCGTACGTCACGGTCTGAATCACGGCCGGTAATTTTTTGGCTCACCAGCACTTCAGCACTGTATGGATTTTGTTTAGTGTATTGGTTTGAACCAGCAACAGCAGTGGAACCAATAGACACGACACTGGCACTGGCACTGGCACTGGCACTGGAAGTTTGAATGAATGGCTTAGACGCTTCAATGACACTGTCTTGCCATTGCGCAGCGGCATCTTCGTAGTCAACGTCACATTCAACTAACGGCAATAATGCTTTCGCACCTAAGGCACTTAATCGAGCATCAAAGTCTTTACCAGTTTGGCAGAAAAATTCGTAACTTGAGTCACCTAACGCCAACACAGAGTAATGTAAATTATTTAATTTTGGTGCACGTTTTGATGATAAAAACTTATGTAATTCAATGGCATCGTCAGGAGCTTCACCTTCACCATGAGTACTCACAACCAAAAACAAGATGGTTTCTTGCTTTAGTTGGCGTACATTGTATTCACCCATTGAGGTTAAATTAACGGCATAACCTAGAGCTTGTGCCTTAGTGGCTAATGCTTGCGCTACGCCACGACCATTACCGGTTTGGCTACCGTATAAAATGGTCACCGTTTGTGCGGCAGATGTTTCTGCTATTGCCGCAGTTTGGCCTTGATTTGCACTTGCGGCCAAATAGCCACTAACCCATGCAAGTTGCACAGAAGATAATTCTGAGGTGAATTGTTTTAGCTTGTCGACTTGTCCTTGTGACAATGGTGACGCTAAAGCTGAAAGTTCTTTTAACAACATAAGACGGCCTTATAACAGTGTAATGTGGTTAGCTTACTCCTACGGTTAAAAACAAAAAAAGAATAAAAGATGATTTTTTATTCCATTTAGGAATATGCAAAGCGGCTTTTTTAAGCTACAAAAGTGTGGCAGAGTTAAAAGTTTTTAAATAACCTCAATTTAAAACCAAAAATTAACCTTTAGGTACTTGTACCGAACACGCTTGATGTCGCAAGCTAAGAGCCCCAATTAACTGATGAAATATATCAGATTGATTGTTCTCTGAGTAGAACGACACATAAATATGGCATCACAATGTCATAACAATGCCATTGGTTAAATAGTTTATCCGACTTCAATGGTCATATGCTGCACTTTTTCTATCATCTAAGTGCCCATATGAAACAGTAATACTCGAACGGAATGGTCTATTGATGGGGAAAGCAATAGACGGTCTTTTTATTAACCATCAGGAAACAGTCATGCAGATTGGAATACCGAGAGAAAGTATCGAGGGTGAAACTCGAGTCGCGGCGACTCCAGCCACTGTGGTACAACTAAAAAAACTCGGCTTTAGTGTGGCAATTGAAGCACAGGCAGGTGTGAAGTCGAGCTTTGATAATGCTGCATTTGAAGCCGCAGGGGCGGATGTAGTCGACAGTGTGTACGACGCTGACTTTATTTTTAAAGTGAATGCACCGTCAGATGACGAAATCGCCAAAATGAAACCTGGCACTACGCTAGTGAGTTTTATTTGGCCAGCACAAAACCCTGAACTCGTTGAGAAACTGTCAAGTCAACAGATTACCGTTATGGCGATGGACATGGTGCCACGTATTTCACGTGCACAGTCACTCGATGCATTATCATCAATGGCTAACATTGGCGGATATCGCGCCGTTGTTGAAGCAGCCCATGAGTTTGGACGTTTCTTTACTGGACAAATTACCGCAGCAGGTAAAGTACCACCAGCCAAAGTGTTGGTTATTGGTGCAGGTGTGGCAGGTCTTGCCGCTATTGGCACTGCGGGCTCGCTAGGTGCCATAGTACGTGCCTTTGATACCCGCCTTGAAGTGGCTGAGCAAATTGAGTCAATGGGCGGAAGCTTCTTAAAGCTTGAATTTGAAAACAAAGATGGCGGTTCATCTGACGGCTATGCCAAAGTCATGTCTGACGAATTTATTGCTGCTGAGATGGCATTATTTGCCGAGCAAGCCAAAGACGTCGACATCATCATTACGACCGCATTAATTCCAGGTCGCCCTGCGCCTAAGCTGATTACCAAAGACATGGTTGATACCATGAAACCTGGCTCAGTGATTGTCGATTTAGCAGCTGCTACTGGCGGTAATTGTGAATATACCGTCACTGGTGAACGCTTCATTACCGAAAATGGCGTCAAGGTATTGGGTTATACCGACCTACCGGGTCGTTTACCAGCACAATCGTCACAACTTTATGGCACCAACTTAGTCAACTTGATGAAGTTAATGTGTAAAGCCAAAGACGGCAACGCGGTGCTCGATTTTGACGATGTAGTGATGCGCAACATGACCGTAACCCGTGACGGCGAAATAACGTTCCCGCCACCAGCCATTTCAGTCTCTGCTGCTCCACAACCTGCAGCTGCCAGCGTTGAACCTAAAGCAGAGAAAGTTGAAAAGGCGCCGTCAAAACTTAAGTATATTTTAGGTGCATTAGGCATTGCAGGCTTTGCCGCAGTAGCTTCGGTCGCACCGGCTGAGTTTTTGTCGCACTTCACGGTGTTCATTCTTTCGTGTGTAGTGGGTTATTACGTGGTGTGGAATGTGTCGCACTCGTTACATACACCGTTAATGTCGGTCACCAATGCGATTTCAGGCATTATTGTCGTCGGTGCATTATTGCAAATAGGCCAAGGTTCAGCGCTCGTTACTGCACTTGCTTTTGTTGCGGTGCTTATCGCCAGTATCAACATCTTTGGCGGGTTTACCGTCACTCAGCGCATGCTGAAGATGTTCCGTAAAGATTAAGGGGTAATATCGTGTCTCAAGGACTGGTTACAGCATCTTATATCATTGCCGCTGTGTTTTTTATTCTCAGCCTAGCTGGGTTATCAAAACAAGAAACGGCTAAAAATGGTAATTTATTTGGCATTATTGGTATGGCGATTGCGCTTTCAGCCACCATACTCAACCCTGCCACAAGCGGCGTAGAATGGATTATTCTCGCCATGGTTATTGGTGGTGCAATAGGCATTCGCTTAGCATTGAAAGTTGAAATGACTGAAATGCCTGAGTTAGTGGCGATTTTGCATAGCTTTGTAGGCTTAGCTGCAGTACTCGTAGGTTTCAATAGTTTTATTGATATTCAACCTCACGAAGTATCTGAAATCGTTGTTGTATTAGGAGAAGATCTTAATACTACACTCGCAACGGCTAAAGCCGCGTTTGTAGAAGCAAGTCAATCCCAGCAATCTGAACACTTAACCGGTGCCATGCTTAACATTCACTTAGTTGAAGTATTTTTAGGCATCTTTATCGGTGCGGTTACCTTCACAGGTTCGATTGTGGCCTTTGCTAAACTACGCGGACTTATTTCATCTAAAGCACTAATGCTACCTCACCGTCACAAGTTGAATTTAGTGGCCGTTGTGGTTTCATTTATTCTAATGATGATGTTTGTGCAAGCAGGCGGCGCAGTAACACCGTTGATTTTGATGACATTAATTGCCTTTGCATTTGGTTGGCATTTAGTGGCCTCTATTGGCGGTGCAGATATGCCTGTTGTGGTATCTATGCTGAACTCATACTCAGGTTGGGCGGCAGCAGCGGCAGGCTTTATGTTGTCAAATGACTTGCTGATTGTTGTTGGTGCGCTTGTGGGCTCGTCGGGTGCGATTCTGTCTTACATTATGTGCAAAGCGATGAACCGCTCGTTCATTTCAGTTATTGCCGGTGGTTTTGGTAATGACACCGCAGTAGCATCAGGTGATGACACCGTAGGTGAATACCGGGAAACAACCGCTGAAGATGTTGCTGACATGCTAAAAGCATCAGATTCGGTCATCATCACCCCAGGTTATGGTATGGCCGTTGCGCAAGCACAATATCCGGTGGCAGAAATCACCAGAAAGCTGCGTGAAATGGGCATTAAAGTTCGCTTTGGTATTCACCCTGTTGCAGGGCGTTTACCTGGCCACATGAACGTACTCTTAGCTGAAGCCAAAGTACCATACGATATCGTGTTAGAAATGGATGAAATCAATGATGATTTTGCCGATACTGATACTGTATTAGTGATTGGGGCTAACGATACGGTTAACCCTGCTGCGATGGAAGATCCAAGCAGTCCAATCGCAGGTATGCCAGTATTAGAAGTATGGAAAGCGCAAAATGTGATTGGCTTTAAGCGTTCAATGAACACAGGTTATGCCGGCGTGCAAAATCCATTGTTCTTTAAAGACAATACGCAAATGCTATTTGGCGATGCTAAAGACAGTGTAGAAGCTATCCTTAGGGCCTTATAAATCAACTTTATTGTGAATAAAATACCAGCTATTAACGCTGGTATTTTTTCATTTAATAACCAGATAAACTGGGGCCATTGCACTATACAGGATTATCTATTATCCATGGCACAACAGGACGAGATGAGTCAATTACTGCTTGAGCTAGAACAGCATAAGCAAAAAATCAAGCAACTAGAGCATGAACGCAATCGGCTTACTCTGTTAAATAAACGAGTAAACGAGCAACTGGATGCCGCACTTGATGGCACAGGCTTGTGCCTATGGGAACAGCATATTCCTAGTGGCAACTTAACCATTTTTAATCAACAATGGGGTCACCTACTCGGTTTTACTCGGGAAGAATTACCCGCCCATATAGACAGTTGGAAAGATAACCTTCACCCCGAAGATAAAGACTGGGTTATCGACGCATTTGAAAGCCACGTTTCAGGTAAAGCAGAAACCTACCAAGCAGTGCACCGAATGATCCACAAAGATGGCACGGTTGCATGGGTGTCAGACCGTGGTCGCATTATTGAATATGATATCAATGGAAAACCACTTCGTATTATGGGAACCCATATTGATGTCACCAAAGAAAAGCGTTATGAGGAAGATTTAGCAAAACTAGCCCACAGAGACCCATTGACCAATTTGCTTAATCGTACTGCGCTAGTTGATACCTTCTATCGCGAGAAACAAACACAAATACATCATCACTTTGGTGCATTGTGTTTTCTCGATCTCGATGGCTTTAAAATTATTAATGATCATTTGGGTCATCGTTATGGTGACAGCTTATTGATCCATATCGCCCAAGATCTTACTCGTATATGTCAGCAATTATTTGCCCCTATTGATACCACAGCAAAGCAGTATGACTTTCATGTTGCACGTTTTGGCGGTGATGAATTTGTCATTTTAACCCAATGCTACAATGTCGATATATTAACGCAAATGGCTAAAACCCTACTTGCTTTATACCAGCAACCTATCACACTTGATGGCGAAACGATTAGTATCGGGTTAAGTATAGGCATTAGCTTATTTGATGACCTTGATGAGTTTGCTAATATATGCGAACAAGCTGACAAAGCGATGTATAGCGTCAAAAAGCACGGTAAACATAATTTTTTATTTTGGTAAAATACCCTACCACAATATAAATGCCCGACGACTTAACAACGTGAATGGCATTGGCATCCAATGTTTCAATGCTAAAAATATTAAAAAAAATATAATTTATATCACCTTATCTTCATTTTCAGGATATGCTGCCATCAATGTTTGATAACCAATAACAGCCTATTAGCTTGATATTGCTAACCAACATTCAGCCATAAAAATTAAGTCACCATTTGAGTTTGGCGGATTTCAAGCCTATAGCCAATCAATATTGGCATTTATCTATTTGACTGGTTGCAAACCGACACTGAATAAAAATAATTACAACGAGCTGTTTTTTATCTATTTACGGCCCATAGCACAGCTTAAAAAGCTGCAGCAAGAAAGCTGTATTTAACCTAAATATTTGATGTTGATAGTCATCGGGTGAGTTTTTTTTGCGTTATGCAGTACACTCTCGCTCATTAATGAACTTTATCACTAACCTTGTTACTCATTAGCCTAGATTGTTATCGCATTATCATTAACAACTGTGCCTTGTGATACCACTTACAACTGACCAATAAGAATCACTCTTTATGTTTTTATCACCTTATTTTACTAAGCAAGATCAAAGCGTGTTTATTTCAGCCCAACAAGCCAGTGACTTCGCCAAAAAAGTCGCCGAAGACTTTAATCCTATCCATGACGTTGGCGCCAAACGCTTTTGCGTACCAGGCGATTTATTGTTTGCTCTCGTGCTGACCCAATATGGCCTGAGCCAGAATATGCAATTTAAATTTGCTGGCATGGTGGGTGACAATGTTGAGCTTCACGTAGATCAAAATGTGGCCGATAAATTCAGCATTAGCGACACAAAAGGCAAAGAGTATCTGCATATTGAACGAGAAGGCGACTTATGCCAATGTGATGTACAAACAGCTGCATTTATTAAAAGTTATGTGGCTTTTTCTGGTTTAAACTTTATCCATGTACTCGTGCCAATGATGAGAGAATACAAGGTAATGATTAATCCCGATCGTCCGTTGGTCATCTATGAAAGCATGTCATTTCATTTGGATCACTTTGACTTTAATACCATTAGCTTACATCTCATTAAACAAGAACTCGCCATTGATGGTAAACGTGGAGATGTTACATTAACCTTCGAGTTACAAAGCCAAGGTAACGTCATTGGTAGTGGTGTTAAAACCTTAGTGTTAAGTGGATTACGTGAGTTTGATGAAGATAAAGCACAAGAAATGTGCGATAGGTATGAAAGCCGAAAACTTGCTTAAACACACATCTAGAAGCGATATTCAATCGCTCATAATCGCCATTCCGTAATAATACCTGCTCAATTTGCCAGAGATTAGTACGGAATGGTCTGTTCAATGTAATATTGATCATATTGCCAATTTATACATCAATTTGTTACTTACAGGGTAAAACTAAAATAACCAAACATGTTAGCGGCACAGCCCACTTAGTTCGCTGATAACTCGTCTTGTTCAGGTTCGCCAGGTAAAAATGCCAAAGCACTAAGACCGATAAGGCGAACAATACATTGGTTGCCAATTTCAGCTAAACGGTTTGTCGCAACCTCTCTAACTAAATTAAGCGACTTGAGTGTTTTCATGCTCTTGTCAGTACTGCCACATAAACTAAAAAACAACTGTAACACTGCTTTACGCTCTGGTTGCTGTATCACTTCAGTCCATGATTTCTCTAATGCACCTATTGAAGAAAAATCTAATCCTTCAATAAAAAACTGCCCCATACGTTGATCCAAACGTACTAAAAATTCAGTTTTACGCGGGAAGTGATGACTAATACCAGTCCGACTGACTCCTGTGGCTGTTGATAGTGTCGTGTACGACATTGCCTCAAAGCCTATCGTAATGATTTGTTTAAAGGCTTCATCTAAAATTTGGTTAACGGTTAACTCAGTTTCAACTCGTGAACGCTTGGCCATAAACTTGGTCTCTCTAATTATTTTGGTCAAAGAGCTTACCAGACCAAACTAGAAAATTCTGCTATAGATCAGCAAATTTACAACACTTTTAACCGTACAATATCCAGATAGGCAGTATAAAACAGAACATTATCGCGATAACGATTTATTTACTCTTTAAAATCAAAGGTTATAGAAAAACACTCACAATTGAGCCCAATACATTATAAATAATGGGTAACATGCGTTTACAAATTATTTGACGGTTGAAAATTGTTTTTTAAGCCAACGTTGTGATTCAGCTTTACCCATCAATAATTCTAAGGTGGGTGACAACACTTCCACTAATTCAGGTTGACGCCAAAACATGTATTCAGGCAGAGACTGAATAGCACCAAAAGTGCGCTGAACTAAGCTAGAAATCTCCCCCAAATCACGCAAAGACCAAGTTGGCATAAGTGGATACACGACAGCTAAAAAATCCTCGTACTGAGTGAAATCTCGCAATTGCTGAGGGTTATAACGACTCAACACAATTTGAAGTTGAGGGGCGCTCCAGTGGGACAAATTACCACTGTCGTTAATGAGAGCTAGATTACGCCTATGAAACTGTTGCCAGGCTAAATCTAACTGCTGATAATGTTGTGCAATGCGCCATAACAAATACAAGTCTGCGAGCCATTCGTGCTGATATTTGCTTAAAGAGGCAGGTAAAATACTTTCTTGCAGTGAAATGTTATATAAATGGCCTATTTCATGCCATAAGGTTAATTGTGCTTGTTGATTTAAAGGCAACTGATAAGTCGTTAAGCCAATGGAACCACTCTGCTCAACCATATCTTTAGCAGAATTAACAATGATCACCCCCGCTATTAAGCTGTTTTTCGTAGCTAACACCATCGCACTCTTACGTCCTATAGCACGCCTAATATTTGCAGTAGCAAAAGCCGATTGTTGTTGCAAAGAGACAGGCAATAGCATAATACACTGTTCAAGAACAGCCAAATGACATATTAGCGCTTTTTTAGAGGCTACAGGGGTGTAATAAGCTTGGCGAATAGGATCTCTCGCAGCATTGTCATCAACAAACTCTGCAGCCACCCTTGCGGGGTCAATCTGCACAGACTGTCCCGCATAACTGGCTTGGCTTATCAATAATAACGCACTACCAACGCCATAGTTTATTAACGTCAGGAATAATCGCAGCCGGTTTTTTAGCATTGATTATTTCTGTGACATAATGTTTTGAATAATGGCCGTCGTTGATACCCCATCTTCAAATCCAAGCACTTCAACCTTACCACCAGCGGCCATCACTTCAGCACCACCTGCAATATCTTCGACTTTATAATCGCCACCTTTTACTAACGAATCAGGCAACAAGCGGGCAATAACACGTTGCGGGGTATCTTCTGCAAAAGACACCACCCAATCAACCGCAGCTAGCCCAGCAAGCACCGCCATACGGCGATCTACAGGGTTTACAGGTCTTCCTGGCCCCTTTAGACGGGTAACTGACTCATCGTCATTCACAGCAACAATTAAACGGTCTCCTAATGCTTTAGCTTGTTGTAAATAACTCACATGACCTGCATGTAAAATATCAAAACAACCGTTAGTCATCACAATACGTTCACCGCGTAAACGCGCCTGATCCATCGCATAAGCAAGCTGATCTTCAGTCATGACCCCAAAACCTGACTCACCATGGTTAAGTGCTAATGCTTGAATTAACTCAATACGGCTCACCGTTGAAGTCCCTAACTTACCCACAACAACACCAGCAGCTGTATTGGCAATAGCACAAGCTTGCGCTAATGTCGCGCCAGCAGCAATAGACGTCGCTAAAGCAGAAATAACGGTATCACCAGCACCCGTCACGTCATGCACTTCACGGGCAACAGTTGGAATATGCAATTCAGGTTGGTCGTGGGACACTAACGTCATGCCCTTTTCTGAACGGGTCACCAAAATGGCGTCAAACTCATGCGTTTTAATGAGTTTTTGTGCTTTTTCAATTAAATCATCTTCGCTGGTAACAGTACCGACAACCGCTTCAAACTCACTCATATTAGGTGTAATAAGTGATGCACCATGATAACGAGCAAAATCATGTCCCTTAGGATCCACTAATACTTTGACACCTTTGGCTCGAGCTTTAGCAATAAAGGCTTTAGGTTCATCAATAGCGCCTTTGGCATAATCAGATAATACCAATACGTCAACGTTATCTAAAATGGCTTCACTTTGCGCGAATAAGGCTTGGCTAGTCGCTTTATCAAATAGCTCTTCAAAATCTAAACGAATTAATTGCTGATTACGCGACAATACCCGCAATTTAGTAATTGTTGGCTTGTCTGCTACCGTTAACCATTGCGGTTCAACCCCAAACACTTTTACCCCTTGGGTTAATGCTTGTGCCGTTTCATCTTGACCAACTATGCCAGCTAATTGGACATTTCCACCTAACGTTGCAATATTTAATGCCACGTTCGCAGCACCACCTGGTCTATCTTCAATTTGATTAATTTTAACAACAGGTACAGGGGCTTCGGGAGAAATGCGTCCCGTTGGGCCGACCCAATAGCGATCTAACATCACGTCACCAATCACTAAAACGCGCGCATTTTCAAAAGCTGGGAGAGAAACCTTCATGGTGTATTCACTGTTTTGTAAAAAATTAACCGTGATTGTACCTAATTTTCATCAAAATATGAGTTAGAATATCAAATAATTTTTGTGAACTAGACGAGTTATCCGTGGTAGAGAAAGCCGAATTTTCTTCTGATTTATATCACCCTAAACATTGGCCAATGTGGTTTGGCGTTGGTTTAATGCGCTTAACCGTACTTTTACCGTTACCTTGGCAAATGAAAATTGGCAGTAGTCTTGGTCGACTAGTTATGAAGATAGCCAGTGGCCGAACCCACACAGCAAGACGTAATATCGATTTATGCTTTCCCGATATGAGTGAAGCCGACAAACAACAATTGCTAGAGCGTAACTTTGAGGAAACGGGTAAAGCCTTATTTGACACCATTAACGCTTGGTGGTGGTCAAATAATCGCGTGCAACAACATATGACGATAAAAGGCACCGAACATGTTAGTCAAAGTTTAGACAATGGTAGAGGGGTGATTTTATTTGCCGTTCATTGCCTACCACTTGAAATGGGCGCACGAATATTTGGCCAATTTACGCCTGGAACAGGGGTTTATCGTCCACATAACAATCCTGTGATGGAATATTTGCAAGTCAAAGGCCGTTTACGCTCAAATAAAGCTTTAGTCCCTAAGCGTGATGTGCGCCAAATGATCCGCAGTTTACGCAGCCCTGATGTGATTTGGTATACAGCCGATCAAGATTTTGGCCGTTCAAGCGCAGTGTTTATTCCCTTTTTTGGCGTGCCCGATGCAGCTACCATTACAGGGGCAACGTCACTGGCAAGACTAGGTAAAGCCAATGTGGTGCCTTTTTTTGTAGAACGTAATAGCGATGATAAAGGCTACACCCTTGAGATAATGCCACCTTTAGAGAACTTCCCCGGTGATAACGAAACAGACGACGCTATTCGTGGCAATCAAATTGTTGAACAACTGATTAACCGCAACAAAGCGCAATACATGTGGCTCCATCGTCGCTTTAAAACCCGTCCCACAGAAGACACCCCCTCGTTATATGACTAATTTCATTTAATCGACTCGGATGTGGTAAATGAAAAAAGCGCCATTAGGCGCTTTTTGATTGATGCTAGTTAGCTAATATTCAGTCACGGTTAGAATTGATCACGTTATCAAGTAATAATGCCGAAGAATCGAACCTGTAACCACTGACTCATTGAACAGTCACTACTGTAAACATCATATAAAATCACAAATTTCATTCAATGTTTTCTTGTCGATAGCATGCTGTGGAATAGTCGCATTGGCTGCAGGATACCCAGCAATAATACCAATCCCATTAAATATCTGGTCAGTTCAGAGTCTCTCAGGTTTTTCAATTCAAGGCACATTGATGTAGAAATGGTTGTTGCCTTTTAAATCGATGTAACACAGAAGTGGAATACCTGAGAG
>NZ_JBSQBN010000109.1:0-15490 GCF_053850585.1 Shewanella sp. A22 | reverse complement strand
GCCGTCGTATTTTGAAAGCATCTAACGAAGCATAAAGGACTTTGAAACCCGCCAGAATGGCGTCTCTCAGGTATTCCACTTCTGTGTTACATCGATTTAAAAGGCAACAACCATTTCTACATCAATGAGCCTTGAATTGAAAAACCTGAGAGACTCTGAACTGACCAGATATTTAATGGGATTGGTATAATGTATTGCATAGCACTGAACAAGTGGTTGATGAGTATCAACAAGATCAATTGTGAAATGTTAGCGTAAAAATACCCCAGACGGACATAAAGATTTGTCTGCGCAACTTGAATAAAATTGCTACAATACGCGGTATCTGGATAAGAGTTGTTTTAACTTTTTCCAACACCAATCAAATTTATTATCTGTTCCTTCTGGCGAGATTAATCGTTCGCAAATAGCGGCAATCACAGTTCATATAGAGCATCTGTATGATTTTTCGTTGTGCTATTAAACGGTAATGTGACGCAGTCATGGCTCATTTATATAATGGTATTGGTTTATTTTTGCAGAATTTATCTGCTTTTTTACCTTTCGATATCAGAGGATATTCGCCTTGAGTCAGTCAACTGTACAAGCTGTTAATACGGCTTTCGCATCACTTAATTTAAAACCTGAATTACTTGAAAACCTACAAACCATGGGTTTTGAATCGATGACTCAGATCCAAGCTGAAAGCTTACCGCCAATATTGGCTGGTGAGGATGTCATTGGCCAAGCTAAAACGGGTTCAGGTAAAACGGCTGCATTTGGTTTGGGGTTGCTGAATAAGCTTGAAGTAAAGCGTTTTCGTATTCAAACCATGGTGTTGTGTCCAACACGTGAATTAGCTGACCAAGTAGCCAAAGAAATTCGTACTTTGGCCCGTGGTATTCATAATATTAAAGTATTGACCTTATGTGGCGGTGTGCCAATGGGGCCGCAAGTCGGTTCATTAGAACATGGAGCACATATTATTGTGGGGACGCCAGGTCGTATTGTTGATCATTTAGACCGTAACCGTTTAGATTTAAGCAACATGAATATGCTGATTTTGGATGAAGCCGATCGCATGTTAGAAATGGGCTTTCAGCAGCACATTGATCAAATTATCGCAGCCGCACCGCGTGAGCGTCAGACCCTGTTATTTAGTGCAACGTTCCCAGATCAAATCAAGTCAATTGCCGATCAAATCATGTATAACCCTGTGATGGTTAAAGTTGAAGAGAAGCATGACAACTTAACTATTGATCAACATTTTTACCGAATTGAAGATAGCCAAGGTCGTCTTGAAGCGTTGCGATTATTGTTACTTGATAAGCAGCCAGAAAGCTCGGTAGTTTTTTGCAATACTAAGCGTGAAACTCAACAAGTGGCAGACTCATTAGCTGAGTTTGGTTTTAGTGTGTTAGCGTTGCACGGCGATTTAGAGCAACGCGATCGTGATCAAATGCTATTACAATTTGCGAACCGCAGCGCGCGTATTTTAGTCGCGACCGACGTGGCAGCACGTGGTTTAGATATTGATGCTCTCGATGCCGTATTTAACTACCATATTGCTTATGATACCGAAGTGCATATTCATCGTATTGGTCGTACTGGTCGTGCCGGTAGCTCGGGCGCTGCATATACTTTTTTTAGCGATGACGATGGCTATAAAATGGCAATGATTGAAGAAGCGATGAACAAAGACGTTGTTGCTGAGCCATTACCGCCAATGAGCGCTCTAAACAAACAGCCTCTAGCTGCAGAAATGATCACGATTCAAATTGATGCGGGTAAAAAGCAAAAAGTGCGTCCAGGTGACATTGTGGGGGCATTAACGGGTGGCAACGGTTTAGATTTTAATGATATTGGTAAAATCAAAGTGACAGATTTTCGTGCTTATGTTGCCGTCAATAGTAAGGTGTCCAAGCAGGCGCTTAATATTATTAATAAAGGTAAATTGAAAGGTCGCAGTTACCGCGCATGGTTTATGTAATCGTATAACTTGTAGGGGTTACTTATAAAAAACCGGTGAACAATCTTCACCGGTTTTTTTATGCTTTATCGCGTGTTAGCTTTTAACTTTAGCGTTGGCATAAGGGCTCGAGCCGCTGGTTGATGTAACAGGGGAGGTGCCGCTGCGACGTGGTGGACGATTTCGTTGTGGTGGCTTATTTCCATTGGCAATAGCTTCTTGTCTGTTACCAGGTGCTTTTGGTTTGCTGGCACCTTGTGACTGAGTGTCATTGCTGCGTGATTGCTGACGCGAGTCATATTTACGCGCAGGCTTATCACCTTGAACACCATTGTTAGCATGCTGTTGTGCATGTTTGCTGCGGTTTGGGTTTGGCTTTTTAACACTGTTCCCTTTATGACTGCTCGCACGGCTACTGGCTTCTGGGATTGTAAACGGTGCTTCAAAACCTGGCAGTTGTTTACGCTCAATCACGCGCTTAATTAATCGTTCAATATCATGCAGTAATTTTACTTCTTCAAGGCCAACCAAAGATACAGCTTGTCCAGTTGAGCCAGCACGGCCTGTACGGCCAATACGATGTACATAATCTTCTGGTACATTAGGTAAATCAAAGTTAACTACAAAAGGCAGTTGGTCGATGTCAATACCTCGGGCGGCAATGTCAGTGGCAACCATAACCTGCACCGTACCGGCTTTAAAATCGGCAAGGGCTTTGGTTCGTGCTGTTTGGCTTTTATTACCATGAATGGCAGCAGCTTTAATATTGGCCGCCTCTAAACTTTTAGCTAACCGATTAGCGCCGTGTTTTGTACGCGAGAAAACCAAAACTTGTTTCCAATCATTAGTCTTAATCAGCTCTATCAACGCCATTGATTTACGGGTCTTATCCAATGGATAGACACATTGAGTAACCGTATTAGCCGTGGCGTTGCGGGGAGTAACCGAAATTTCTACCGGATTATTCACTAACCCTTTAGCGAGATCGCGTATTTCGTCAGAAAAGGTTGCAGAAAACATCAAATTTTGACGTTTAGCGGGTAATAGTGCTAATACCTTTTTAATGTCGCGAATAAACCCCATGTCGAGCATGCGGTCAGCTTCGTCTAATACTAGAATTTCTAATTTATTAAAGCTAATGGCTTTTTGTTGGCATAAATCGAGCAATCGGCCTGGTGTCGCAACTAAAATATCGACCCCATTTCTCAATGCTGCTAATTGCGGCACAATTGATACTCCACCGAATACAACGGCCGATTTTAACGGTAAGTTGACACCATAAGTGGCGACACTTTGTTGTACTTGCGCGGCAAGCTCACGAGTTGGTGTTAATACTAATGCACGGACTTGGCCACGTTGGGCACGTACGCCTTTAGACAATAATTCTAAAATTGGTAGGGTAAAACCGGCTGTTTTCCCAGTCCCTGTTTGTGCTGCTGCCATAACATCTTGGCCAGCTAAAACGGCTGGAATGGCTTGCGCTTGAATTGGAGAGGGGGTGTCGTAACCTTGTTTTTCAACCGCTTTTAAAATAGCAGCATTCAGACCAAGTGAGGAAAAACTCATAGAAAAATCTCTTAGGGCAACACATTGTTGCTTTGAATAAAAGGTAGCCATAAACGGCGGCCGTGAAGCTTACCTGAAAACCGTTATAAGTGCTATCAAATCCCTGTGAGAGTAACAATGTTTCGTGTGAATTTGTGGTCAATAATGACTTTTTTATGAAACATCTACCTTTGAATTTTGTGCCAGTTGTTCTTTCGCGATTAACATTTGTTCGAGATAAACGGTTGGTTTTATATACCAAAGGACGCAACAGTTTGATATCAGGTTTCTCTTTGTAGGAATTGTTTACAACAAGCCTATTCAATAAAGATGATAAAGGCCGTTTAACCAACCCTTTTAGCTGCGTTTGTGGCTGGTTTTTCACAGTATTAACGTTTACTTAATGTAGAATGACAACTTATCAGCATTGCCATATGCGACTTTCTTCTTGAAAGATTGGCAGGCACTAAGCCCTCTGTAATGGCTTTGAATGAAATAGTGTTAATCTTGATGGCTGAACAAGTGCTAAAAGCGGATATATTACATACAATGAAAGGGTAATCTAGTTTCTATATAGATATTCAGTAACTTAACTGTACATATTGAGCTGAAGGTGTTTATTTACCGATGAAATTAACGGCGCTATCACATATCGAGAAAACGGCGTATGAGCTCAGAGATCATGCTCATGCCGTTATCAAGAATGTGCTGTTAATGTCTAATATTTCTACTTTAGAGTTACAACTAGCCATGCGTCAGCTATCTAGCCATAGCCGAGTGGCATTACACTTTCATCCAGACAGGGTTGATAGTCGGGGCCTTAGTGTTGTTGAAGGTTTATTACGTGATGGTGTATATAAAAGCCAGTTTGAAACCCATGTGTCTAATGGACATTTATCGCCTGAACTCGGCGGTTCACGCGATCATTGGGAGAATCAATTATTTGGTAATAGCTATTCTGGCATTAAACATCGACCTAAGTATGGGGCGTTAGATTTTGGCTTATGCCCATTAGGTCCCGCTCCTCGTTTCGGCAGTTGCTACTTGATAACCCACCCACAAATATTGCCCCGCTGCACGTTTAGTTACATGGACTCTTACCGTTTACCTAAAGAAAAAGGCACGATAAAGTGTTTCGATGCCATTTTAGCGGCATTATTAAGTGAAAGTTTTGAACGTCAATATGCTTTAGGGATCACGGGCCTTAAACCCAACACGTTAATTAAACATTTTAGTCAGCATTTAACCGATCCACTCAGTACGCGCTTTAACAGCGAGCCTTGCGGCAATTTAGATCATTACATTGAAGCGCAAATTCATGGTGATGTGCTGTTAGAAAAAGACGCGGCACATTTAGTCGCGGATCCGTCATTTATTGGTAGTACCATTGGCGGTTTACTAGAGGCATTATGTGAAGAATATGACATAGAATTGCATTGGCATAATGGTCGGCAAATTCATGTTGCTGATGTGCCCGATGATTTTAGAGGTGCAGCTATGCCAACATTGGCACAAAGCATTGCTGAAGATGAGTTAATCAACGCTGAAATCATTGGCCGCAAGGCATATCAACTGCAAAAACAACCTTCATCGTGGAGCGAACGTGGTGCGCATTTTAAAAAGCTTCAAGATTTAAAGTTGTTGTGGCACGTGTTGATAAGATATGGTCATAGCCCTTAACGATAAATCACAGATCTAGCCTAATAGATTAAGGTATTTATATAACCTGCCATTGTTTTTTTAATGCATTTTTAGTTAGTTTTAAGCATTAACTAAGAGTCCATTAGCAAAATGTGAATCAGTTAACATTTACACTGTTTAAGGTGTTATCTCATGTCCAGTGCTGCGATACTGGCGCATTAAAGTAGTCATCGATAACACTGCCGGAGCGTTATGGATAAGTCGTTAGAACAATCTTTAGCTAAATGGCTTAAAAGCCAACAATCTTCATGCGGAATTTTCCTTAAATTATCTATCTTATGTGGTGTGTTAAATGGCATAGCCATTGTCGGCCAGGCTTATTGCATTGCGCGTATTTTGCAAGGTGTAATTATGCAAAATATGTCGATAAGTGAATTAAACATCGAATTTATTGGATTAATTGTACTGTTACTTATTCGCGCATTATTAGCCCAAGTACGTGAACGGGTAAGCTTTGAAGCAGGTAAACGGTTGCGGAGTGACATCCGCCATGCAGTGCTGCATAAACTCGTTGATTTAGGCCCTGTATTTATTAAAGGTAAACCAGCTGGCGCATGGGCAACCTTGCTATTTGAGCAAGTTGAAGATTTACATGATTATTACGCAAAATATGCTCCGCAAATGATGTTGAGTGGGTTTATTCCACTGCTTATCTTGGTGTGTGTTTTGCCATTAAATTGGGCTGCAGCGGCCATCCTATTAACTACCGCACCGCTTATTCCTTTATTTATGATTCTCGTGGGCATGGGGGCGGCCGATGCTAACCGTAAAAATGTTAATGCATTATCTCGATTAAGTGGCCACTTTATGGACCGTTTAAAAGGCTTACAAACCGTTAAATTATTTTATCGTGGTGAAGCCGAGTTAGTGAATATTGAAACCGCATCAGAAGATTTTCGTGCTCGGACTATGTCGGTATTGAGGTTGGCATTTTTAAGCTCGGCGGTATTAGAGTTTTTTGCTGCTGTATCGATTGCGGTATTGGCTGTGTATTTTGGGTTTAGTTATTTAGGCCATTTAGATTTTGGCCATTATGGTGTTGGTATTAGTTTGTTTACCGGCATGTTTGTATTGATTTTAGCGCCTGAATTTTTTCAGCCTCTGCGTGATTTAGGGACCCATTACCATGCTAAAGCCCAGGCTATTGGCGCTGCAGAATCGTTAGTTGAATTATTAGAGTATCAAGTTGAGGGCGATGTTGATGTAACGCAAGCTAAAAGCCATTTTTCGGCAGATAGTATTAGCATTCAAGCCATAGACCTTGAGGTGTTCAGCCCTGGCGGTCAGCGCTTAGTAGGACCCATATCATTCACGTTACCGGCTGGAGAGCATTGGGCCATAGTTGGGCCAAGTGGTGCAGGCAAAACCAGTTTGCTGAATGTGCTGTTGGGGTTCTTACCTTACAAAGGTAGCTTACTGGTTAATCACCAAGCCTTGTCCAGTCTTCAGTTAGCGGATTGGCGGCGTCATTTGGCCTGGCTTGGTCAAGATCCACAATTATTTCATGGAACAGTTCGAGATAACATTGCATTGGCTAATCCGCAATTAACCGATCCGCAAATAATGACCTTGCTTGAGCAAGCAAACATTAGCGACTTTGTGCAACAAAACCCGCAAGGGCTCGACCTAATCATTAGCGATCAAAGTGCAGGCGTATCTGTTGGGCAAGCGCAACGTTTTGCTTTGGCTCGTGCATTGGCACAACCTGCAAAATTGTTTTTACTCGACGAACCCACCGCCAGTTTAGATGCGCAAAGCGAGCAATTTGTTTTAGCGTCATTACAACAAGCAATGCATGCTGCCAGTGCATTAACTGTGACTCACCGGCTTGATGATTTGCAAGCGATGGATAATGTATTAGTTATGGATAATGGTCTTATTGTGCAACAAGGTCATGTTAACGAACTTGAGCATGTTGATGGTCTTCTGGCGCAAATGCTTAATAAGCAGGAGGAGATCTAATGCGGCAGTCAGTTGAACGGATCCCTTTGAACGTATTAACACCTTTTCTGCGTTTATTTCGTCGCCAATGGTTGATGATGTTAGTAGGGCTTTTTCTCTCATTTACGACCTTGCTTACCGGCATTGGGTTATTGTCATTATCGGGTTGGTTTTTATCTGCCACAGCGGTGGCGGGCTTGACGATTGCGACAGCACAAGTGTTTAATTTTTTTACTCCCGCTGGTGGCGTACGTTTTTTTTCTATCGCGCGAACAGCCAGTCGGTATGGTGAACGTTTAGCGACGCATGAAGCCACGTTTAAACTGTTAACTGAGCTGCGCATTTGGGCGTGGCAAAAGTTATTACCACTGAGTGCAGCTAATTTACAGGGATTGCGCAAAGGCGACTTACTGAATCGTTTAGTAGCAGACATCGATACGTTAGATCATTTGTACTTGCGTTTACTAACACCGCTGCTTGCATCCTTGATGATGATTGGTGTGTTGGGAATATTTTTAAGTTGGTTTGATATCAGCTTAGCGTTGAGCTTATGCGGTGTGTTGTTGGCTGCTTGGTGTGTGTTGCCAGTATTGTTTTATTTGCTCGGTCGAAAACCTGGGCAGGCATTGATTAATGCTAAGCGCAATTATCGAGTCATGTTGTTGGATGTTATCCAAGGTCAAGCTGAGTTAAGTTTGTTTGGCGCAAATGAACGTTATTTAGCTCAACTTGAGCAAGCACAACAGCGACTGTTTAGTCAGCAAACTGCGATGGCTAATATTACTGGTTTAAGCCAAGGCATGTTGATTTTAGTCAATGGTATTGCGGTATTGTTAATGTTGTATTTAGCCAGCCAAGGTGTGGGCAGCGTTAACCCTCCAGGGCCGTTAATGGCATTAATGGTGTTTGCAACGATGGCGAGCCTAGAAATGATGATGCCAATAGCTGGCGCATTTCAACACTTGTCGAGCACCTTACTTGCTGCACAACGTGTGACAGAAGTGACTGAACAAGCGCCTGCAATTAGGTTTAATCCGCAAAGTGAATTACGGGCTACAACAGGGGCGTTGCAATTGCATGATGTACATTTTGCGTATCATGACAATACCCCGATTTTGCAAGGAGTAGACTTAACCCTTAATGGGGGCGATAAAGTGGCTATTGTTGGCCCTACTGGTTGCGGTAAGTCAAGTTTACTCGGATTACTGACTCGTGACTGGTCTTCTCAGCAAGGTGATATTATTTTCGATGGGCAACCTCTGGCAGACTTCAGCGAAGCTGAACTGCGTGCGTCGATGACGGTCGTCAGTCAACGAATTTACTTATTTGCAGGTACCCTGCGTGAAAATTTAGCGTTAGCATTACCTTTTCAACAAGGTGAGGCTAAAAAAGCCCACGATGAACGTTTTGTCGATGTATTGCAGCAAGTGGGGTTAAGCACCTTGTTAAGCAGCGATAAACCACTCGATATGTGGATCGGTGAAGGGGGGCGACAGTTATCGGGTGGAGAGCAGCGCCGAATAGGCGTGGCTAGAGCGTTATTACGTAATGCACCGTTATTATTACTCGATGAACCCACTGAAGGGCTTGATAAACGTACCGAGCGCGAGATCTTGTCGGTACTGCTGGATTTTGCGCAAAACAAAACCTTGTTGATGATTAGTCATCGCACCACGGCATTAGATAATATGGATGCGGTTTATGTTATGCAACAAGGAAAATTAACCCGTCAGCATTGAGGTTTATGCTTATTGCATTAATTAGGGAACAAGCATAAATAGATCGGAATGTAACAACCTTTCTGACCTGTGAATTACATAAACCTTTTGTAGTTGATGCGATATGTTGACCAACTTCACAAATTTGCGATTAGGTTATGTTCCAAAATTACAATCCTCGCTGGGAGTGTGATCTTTGTTCATATATTAGCACTTGCAAACATATACCATAAGCTATCGAATTTTTTTGGATGGTGATTTTAATGGCTGGTGTTACAAATCCAGTGATAACCATTAAGCGGGGACTTGATATCCCGATTACTGGTGAACCACTACAACAAATAGATGGCGCGCCTAAATCCACTCAAGTTGCGCTAATTGGCGAAGAATATGTAGGCCTAAAACCAACCATGATGGTTGAAGTTGGCGATCGTGTTGTGAAAGGCCAAGTGGTGTTTGAAGACAAAAAAACACCAGGGGTGCGATTTACTGCGCCAGCCAGTGGTGTTGTCTCTTCCATTAATCGTGGTGATCGTCGTGTATTACAATCAGTGGTCATTGATTGTGATGCCGAACAATCCGCTGCGATGGTCCTTGAACCACAAGAACTGAATACTTTAACACGTGAAAATGTGCAACAAGGCCTAGTCGATAGCGGTTTGTGGACTGCGTTTAGAACACGACCTTTTTCACGGGTGCCACAACTAGATGCCACTCCCGCAGGTATTTTTGTCACGGCAATAGACACCAACCCACTTGCCGCTGATCCACGCGTTATCATCGCTACTCAGCCAGAAGCTTTTAATGCTGGGTTACAGGTGTTGAGCTTATTAACGCCAGGCAAGGTGTTTTTATGTCAAGACGATGGTACATCTTTATTAGCTGAAACCAATACCAATGCTTTGTCGACCATCAATGTACAACGATTTAACGGTGTGCATCCTGCGGGGTTGGTGGGCACCCACATTCATTTCTTGTTACCAGCCAGTATTGAGCGTCAAGTATGGCATTTGGGTTACCAAGACGTGATTGCTTTTGGCAAACTGTTTTTAACTGGTGAATTGTATACCGACCGCATCGTGTCGCTGGCTGGCCCTAATGTACTCAAGCCGCGTTTGGTTCGCACCCAAATGGGGGCAAAAATCAGTGAATGGCTTAAAGCTGAAATTAACCAACGTCATTCTCGTATTGTGTCGGGATCATTATTGTCAGGTCATACAGCCACAGGTGTTTATGACTACCTAGGTCGATTCCATAATCAAATCAGCGTACTGACCGAAAATGATCGCCAAGAGTTATTACCTTGGGTACGTCATGACAGCAGTAAATTTTCGCTAACTGGTATTATGATGTCAGGGTTTAGTCGCACCAAAAAATTGTTCGATATTACCACTCATGCAGGTGGCTCCGCTCGCGCCATGATGGCGTTTGGCCAGTTAGCCCGCGTGATGCCACTCGATATTTTACCGATCTTATTAGTACGCGATTTAGTGGTACGAGATACCGATGAGGCGCAATTGCTTGGCGCATTAGAGCTAGATGAAGAAGATTTAGCCTTATGTACTTTTGTGTGCCCAGGTAAGTATGATTTTGGTAAAGAACTTCGTGCTTGCCTAGATATTATCGAGAGGGAAGGTTAATGAGTCAGCAACAGAAAAAGCCCAGCAGCCAAGATAGATATTACGCTCATGGCGACTCGATGCGGAGCTATTTGCGTTCATTGTGGATAGCTAATGGTCGCAGTACTAAAGGCCATGTGCATATTCGCGACGCAATCGATGTTAAACGTACCATGCACATCGTGGGTATGTGTTTATTCCCAGCCATGTTATTTGGCATGTACAACTTAGGTTTGCAAGCGCAGCTCGCTATTATTGCCGGCGCGACTCAACCAGATGCATGGCAAATCGCTTTATATAACCTGTTATTTGGTCCATTAACCGAAGGCGCTGGTTTTATTAGCTTGTTTGCTTATGGCGCCAGTTTTTATGTGCCATTTTACTTAACGGCGTTAATTGTGAGCTTAGTGTGGGAGGTGGTATTTGCCAAAGTGCGTCGCCAAGAACTGCATGAAGGCTTCTTTATTACCGCGTTACTGTTCTCGTTAATATTACCGATTTCGACCCCATTATGGATTGTGGCCCTAGGCCTTAGTTTTGGTGTAGTAGTGGCAAAAGAAATGTTTGGTGGCATGGGGTATAACTTTTTAAACCCTGCATTGGCTGGTTATGCATTTATCTATTTTGCTTACCCTACCGAAGTGGTGTCATTAGGCCAATTTGTGGCAGTAGATGGTTTTTCTGGTGCGACAACCTTAACCCTAACTGCCGCTAAAAAACTCAGTTTTGTTGATGTGAGTTGGTTCAGTGTATTAAGCGATAGCACCTGGTGGGATGCCTTTTTAGGCTTTACCCCTGGTGCCGTAGGTGAAACCAGTACCTTAGCTATTTTAATTGGCGGCGGCATTTTATTGCTTACTCGTGTAGCAGACTGGCGTGTTGTTGCTGGGGTAATGTTAGGGATGATCGTCACCGTGGTGTTGTTTAACCACTTTGGTTCGAGCAGAAACCCAATGTCGGCTATGCCGTGGACATGGCACCTTGTCACTGGTGGTTTTGCTTTAGGAATGATGTTTATGGCCACAGATCCTGTGACCGCATCTTATACCCGCAAGGCAAAATTCGCTTTCGGTTTTATGATTGGTTTGATGACCATAGTGATCCGTTTACTTAATGCAAAAATGCCTGAAGGCATCATGTTAGCCATTTTGTTTACCAATTTATGGGCACCGTTATTCGACTACCTAGTCGCTCAAGCTAATATCAAACGGAGACTAAAACGTCATGGCCTTTAAGAAAGATACCGTTACTGGGACAATGATTTTTATTATCGTTTTAAGCTTAGTGTGCTCATTTATGATCACCGGTACTGCGGAGATTTTAAAAGAACGTAAGCTGGCTAAAAAGCGTGATGAAGTGAAGCAATTTGTATTAAAAGCTGCTGGCATCGACATCAGTCAAGGTGACTTTAGTGACCTGTTTGAACAACGTGTTAAACCTAAAATGGTTAATTTAGCCAGTGGTAAAGTGACTGAAAAAGACAATTTGCTGGACTTTGATGAACGTATGGCAGCAATTAACCCAGATTCGTCGACTAAACCTAAAAAAGATACGGCCAAAATTAAAACCATGGCGACTGATATTCGTATTTTCGAGGTTTATGATGTCAATGGTCAATTGTCTAGCATCGTCATGCCGATATACGGTAAAGGCTTATGGTCGATTATTTATGGCTACTTAGCGATTAAGCCTGACTTGAATACCATCGAAAATATTGTGTTTTATGAACACGGTGAAACGCCAGGTATTGCCGACTTTGTTACCGACCCGCAATGGTTGGCTCAGTGGAAAGGCAAAAAGTTGTTTAATGAAAAAGGCAAAATTGCCATTAAGGTTATTAAAGGCGGCGCTAAAGACGGCGACATTCACGGCATCGATGGTGTCAGTGGTGCGACGCGCACAGGCGTAGGTATTCAACGCTTAGTTGAGTTTTGGTTTGGTGTTGAAGGGTATCAAACCTATTTACACGCTATCGCTGCGGAGGGTAAGTAAATGAGCCAAGTCAGTTCGACTCGCGAAATTCTAACATCACCTATTTTTGCGAATAACCCAGTCGCTATGCAGGTATTAGGTGTGTGTTCGGCGTTAGCGGTAAGTAATTCAATGCAAACAGCATTAGTCATGACCCTAGCGGTGACTTTTGTGTTGGTGTTTTCTAACTTAATTATTTCCAGTATTCGCCACTTTATTCCAAACAGTGTGCGTATTATTGCGCAAATGACCGTGATTGCCTCGCTGGTGATAATCGTCGATATGGTGTTACAAGATGTCGCGTATGAGTTGTCTAAGCAATTGTCGGTGTTTGTCAGTTTAATTATTACTAACTGTATCATTATGGGGCGTGCTGAAGCGTTTGCTATGAAGCACCCACCTCATTTAGCTGTGGTGGATGCATTAGGTAATGCAATGGGTTACGGCTTAATTTTATTGGGTGTGGCGTTTATTCGTGAACTGTTAGGGCGTGGCAGTTTATTTGGTCATGACATTTTTACCACCATTGAAAATGGCGGTTGGTATCTTGCCAATGAAATGTTCACCTTACCGCCTAGCGCATTCTTTTTAATTGGCGTGATGATTTGGGCCATTAAAGTCGTTCAACGTAAGCGCAGATAAGGAAGCATTATGGAACACTATATTAATTTATTTATCCAAGCTGCGTTTATCGACAACATGGCGCTGTCATTTTTTTTAGGGATGTGTACTTTCTTAGCCGTGTCTAAAAAAGTGTCTACAGCCTTTGGTTTAGGCATCGCGGTGATTGTGGTAATGGTGCTTGCAGTGCCTTTAAACCAGCTGATTTATGTCAACATTCTTGCTCCTGGCGCATTAGCTTGGGCTGGGTTTGCTGAGCTGAATTTAAGCTACTTGCAGCTTATTACCTTTATTGGGGTTATTGCCGCATTAGTACAAATTTTAGAGATGTTTTTAGACCGTTATATTCCTACTTTATATCAATCGTTAGGCATATTTTTACCTTTGCTGACCGTAAACTGCGCCATCTTCGCTGGGGTAATTTTTATGGCTAACCGTGACTACAACTTTACCGAATCAATTGTGTTTGCATCAGGTTCTGCGGTGGGTTGGGCTATGGCGATTGTGTTACTTGCAGGACTTCGTGAGCGAATGAAGTTTCATGCTATTCCTGATGGTTTACAAGGTATTGGAATTACCTTTATTACCACTGGATTAATGGCGCTTGGGTTTATGTCATTCGCTGGCATCACGTTATAACGCATTAAGAGAAGGGTTATATAATGGAAATGGCAATTGGTATTGGCATGTTTACCATTGTGGTGTGCATGTTAGTGATGGTGATTTTACTTGCCAAACATAAGTTGGTGAGTACCGCAGATGTCACCATAAGCATTAACGGCGATGCTAGTAAAAGCGTTAGAACACCTGCAGGCGACAAGTTACTGGGCGCATTAGCGGGACAACAAATATTTATTCCATCAGCATGTGGTGGCGGCGGAACTTGTGGCCAGTGTCGCGTTAAAGTGAAGTCTGGTGGCGGTGATATTTTAGCAACTGAACTGGATCATATTACGAAGAAAGAAGCTAAAGAAGGTTGTCGTTTAGCCTGCCAGGTTGCCGTACGTACAGACATGGAACTTGAGGTTGACGAAGAAATCTTTGGGGTAAAAAAATGGCAATGCGAGGTCATTTCAAATAACAACCAAGCAACCTTTATTAAAGAGTTGTTATTAAAAATCCCTGAAGGCGAAGAAGTATTATTTAAAGCTGGTGGTTATATTCAAATTGAAGCGCCTGCGCATGAAGTGCGTTATGCTGATTTTGATATTCCTGAAGAGTATCGTGGTGACTGGGTTAAATATGGCTTATTTGATTTAGTGTCTACTGTTGATGAAGATGTATTACGTGCTTATTCTATGGCAAATTACCCTGATGAAAAGGGGACAATTATGCTCAATGTGCGTATTGCAACGCCGCCTAAAGAGGGATTGCCACCGGGTAAAATGTCGTCGTATATTTTTAATTTAAAAGCCGGAGACAAGGTAATAATTTCAGGACCATTTGGTGAGTTTTTTGTTAAAGAAACCGATGCTGAAATGGTATTTGTTGGCGGCGGTGCAGGTATGGCACCAATGCGTTCGCACATATTTAACCAATTAAAAAGTGTTAAAACCAAGCGTAAAATGAGTTTTTGGTATGGGGCTCGTTCAACTCGCGAAGTGTTTTATCAGCAAGATTTTGATCAACTCGCCGCAGAAAATGACAACTTTGTATGGCATGTGGCGTTGTCTGATCCATTACCAGAAGATAATTGGACCGGGTATACAGGCTTCATTCATAACGTGTTGTACGAAAATTACCTAAAGCAGCATAAGGCACCAGAAGATTGCGAGTTTTATATGTGTGGACCTCCAATCATGAATGCGTCTGTGATCGCTATGCTAGAAAGCTTAGGTGTCGAGTCTGAAAATATTTTGTTGGATGATTTTGGCGACTAATCGTAAAAGCACTATGAAGAAAATCCCCAATCGTATTAATACGCTTGGGGATTTTTTTATGATGGTGAGGTTAACCTAAACGTTCAGAAAACGCTAAGTAGCGCAGCACTTCGTCTTTGTTGAAGCTCAGCTCATCGCCATTTTGTTCGCTCGACAGTAGATTTTCTCTGGCATAACGCTTGATGGTCGTCGGACTTTTATCGAGTATTTTGCAGACCTCATCTAAAGTTAAATAATCATTCTGGCTCATATTCATCTCCATCATTACAGTTTGTTGGGTAAGGTATACAACTGTCTTCTATATTATTAATCTCGTTTTCTATCTTTATTGTATTATACCAATCCTATTAAATATGTGATCTTTCAGCGGGAGTTCAAAGTGTTGTAGGCAAGGCAGATGATTGAAGCGAATAGTGATTCTCGGTAACAAGCTCCTGCGTTACTCTACCTCCAGCATCTGACCGCCATGGATGGTGGGAATGTCTTATTTTTTATGGAAAAAATAGACCATGCAGTCGTATTTTGAAAGCATCTAACGAAGCATAA